>CAZGTY010000001.1:0-18551 GCA_964528895.1 uncultured Blautia sp.
AAAGGATATAGGAAGAGAGGGAAACATACAGTTTTTTCCAGCATATTTAACGCCGTTTATTGTAAATTAAGAATAAATCAGGCATCCTTCAAAAGAGGTGTTGGGGCCCCAGACATTTCGGAGATGCGGTGTCTACAGGAAAAAGGGAGTGTAAAATGTGTTGGATTCAGTTTTCGTTTATGTTATGATTAAAAAAAGCATTTTGAATAAAAAATCAAAGGAAGCATTTTTTTAACATGAAGATAAACAGAATGATTTTAAAACGGACAGCCGTGGCAGGACTGTTGTCGGTCCTGCTTTTGCTTTCTGGTGGGGCGCCTGTGCAGGCGGAGTTCCAGGATGATATTCTGAGAATCGGCGGCCTTGATTATTCCGGGCAGCAGGAGAATACTTTTTATGTGCTGAATCAGAATTTAAAAGTTCTGGAGAATCTGGCAGGCGTATCCTTTGAAGATTTGTCAGACGAAGCGATTTCCTTTACAAATGAAGGATTCCTTTCTCAGGTGGAGCAGATGATTGAGGAAGGCACGGATGGGATCTTAATTTGTCCAACAACGGATCAGGTGCTTCCGGCTGTGTGCAGGATGTGCGAAGAGGCGCAGATATACTGGGGTATTTATTTTCGGGAAATCAGGGATGATGAGATCCGGAAGCTCTGTGAAGCGTCCCCCTATTATATTGGAAATACTTACGAAGCAGAGGAAGAGGGCGCTTATGAACTGATGAAGCTGGTGATTAATGATGGATACAAAAAAATTGCTCTGATAACGGAAACCAGCTGGGACACTGCCTGTGAACAAAGAGAGCAGGGGATCCAGAGAGCCATCGATGAGACAGAGGATGTGGAGATTGTGGCAGAAGTCCGGCAGCTTAAAAGTACAGACAACATTCGGGAAAGTGTGAAATGCCTTCTGGAGGCATACCCGGATCTGGACTGTATTTATATGGTTGGAAGTACAGTGATCGACAGTCAGAGCGGAGTTTTAAAGGCGATAGAGGAAATGAAAGGGGACCGGGAGCTTGGTCTGGTGACCATAGATTTTTCCAATTGTCTGGTACAGGATTTTGAAAGCGGGATCCTGAAGGCGGCTTACGGGCTGCCTCAGCTGACGATGGATCCCTATTATCTGGCCTTGAAGATGGTAAACACGCTGAGGGGATACCCGCTGGAGGATCACAGTACCAGCCACTGCCTGAATGGCGTTATGGTTGCATCGGGGCAGGAGGCGGCAGATATGGCGGACGTGATCGAGAACTGGAATATGCTGTATTTTCCAGAGGATTATGTAGAACATACGTTGTTAAAATGGAACAATCCGTCCCTGGACGGGGAGGAATTTCAGCGGATCATTGATGAAAACAGAAGGCTGGAGCACAGCGTGACAGCGTATTAAAACCCGGATATCAGAACCTGTGCATCATTGCCCGGGCATCAGAGCTTCCGGGGAGGATCCAGAGGAAGAGAAATCACAATGGTGGTTCCATGTCCTTCCTGGCTCTGTACATCCATAGAAAAATGATTGCCGTAGAGGTAGCGGATACGATTGTAAATATTGGCCATTCCAATATGCGCTTCTTCTTCGGGAGGTTGTGCAGAGCTATGGAGCATGGCCTTAACATCCTTGAGATGGGCGGCGGAAATGCCCTGGCCGTCATCGCTGATTTCGATGACCAGTTCCTCCTCTAAGGGATAGACAAGGATACCAATATTTCCGGCAATGGCGCCGTCGTCCCGGGTAAGGCCGTGGTAGTAGGCGTTTTCGACCAGGGGCTGCAGAATATTTTTTGGTATTTTTCTGGTCATCACAGAGGGGTCGATGTCATAATCTACCTGCACCATATTGTGATAGCGGTAATCCATGATCAGCTGATACTGCTGAAGCGTCCGGATCTCATCGCTTATCTCCCCAAAAGCGCTATTTTGTGTGTTTAAACGTTCCCGGATCACCTTTGTTAGGGCGGTATTTACTTTAATGATGTCCTCAAAAGCCTTCCTGCGGGCCAGGATATTGATAATGTTCATGGTGTTGTAAATAAAATGCGGGTCAAGCTGTGTAGTCAGAAGTTTGTAGTAGGTCACGGCTTTCTCCCGCTCTTTTTGCGTCAGTTCTTCCGCCTGGTGGTTGATGTTGACAGACATTTGTTGGAAGGAGCGGCTCAGATCCTCAATTTCATCATTTGTATGGTATATCTGTACAGGCGCTTTTCCGATGGAAAAATCGCTGATTTCCCTGGTCAGTTCACCCAGGGGTTTCAGAAGGCGGTCGTTTATCGGAATGATATAAAACAGGACTGCGACCAGCGGGATGATATAGATGATAAAAAGGATGGCTGCGATCAGAAACAGATTGCCCATAAGATGACGCAGTGTGATTGTTCCCACTGTATAAGTGGAAAAAGAATAATCCATCTGGGAATACTGATAGCCGTTTTGGTTTAAACTTCCGCAGGCGGAGGTAGTGGCGCTTTGGACAAAACCGGGAAGTTCCGGTACGGTTGTCTGGTCGTCAGAATGATAGAGACACTGTCCGGAATTTTCGTAAATGACAAGGCTGTCCATATCCCGGCTGCCGGTTTCCAGGTTTTTTACAAGGCCTTCTGCATCGTAGCATAATGTGATCAGGCAGTCCTGGCCGTTCAGGGAGTGTGTGGTGAGATAGTAGCAGTAGGGAAGTGTCCGGTCTGCAAAGCCCTCTGTCAGAATAGGGGAGCGGTAGCTTCCATGCTGGGTACGGAAGGACTGGTAAATATCCTGGTTTTGTATGTACGTCTGGATTCCGGAGCCGGCATAATTGATGGAACGGAAAACTGTTCCGTTATGGTCTTCAAGCATGACAAATAGCAGCGAGGAATCCGCAGACTGAAAGGAATTTAAATGGAGATTTACCCGCTGATAATTTTCCTGGGTCGGGTCATTCTGATAGCGTTTGATTAGAGTGCGCAGATCCTCCTGGGAGGTAAGATACCAGGATTTTTCCTGGATATTCTGCCAGTAGGTCTTAAGAGTGTCAGAGACGATGGAGACACCGGCGGCCAAGCTGCTGCGCGTGGAATAAAACAAATATGCGGAAGAAACGGACAGAGCCAAAAGGGCCAGTAATATGAAGATAATGCTGTAAATCAGGAAAAACTGACGCAGCAGCTTTCTGCTGATTTTCGAATGTATATTGTTCATGGAAGACTCCTGTTACAGTGGCTTTTTCTGGCGGAAACGCAAAGGCTTCCGGCCGGTTTTCTGGCTGAAAACCTGACTGAAATACTGGGATGATTTGTAGCCGGTCCGTTCCGCAATTTCGTATATCTTCAGGTTGGTGTTTTCCAGCAGGTAAATTGCCTGGGAAATCCTCAGACTGGTTAAATAATCCCCTACCGTCTGTCCGGTTTCCTGTTTAAAGAGAACACTCAGGCGGCTGGAGCTTAAGGAAACGCTTGCGGCGATCTGTTCGATGGTCAGGCCGCTGTTGGAATAGTTCTGTTTCATATATTCCATTGCCTGGGAAAGTGTGCTGGAACAGGCTTCCAGGCTGGACTGCATCGGACACCGGCGGATTTCTTCATAGGAATGTCTGAGAAAAGCGGCAAGCTCCGTCTGGTTGGAAAAGTAACGACAGCCGGAATCATGAAGCAAATGGCCGGACAGCTCTTCCATCTGAAGAAGCAGGTTGTGATAGAGCATAAAAAGGCTCTCCGCATCCCGGGCCTGAAAGAGTTCCGTCAGAAAAACATCCAGCTGCTGATAATAGGTTTCCGGATGCTTCAGAGATGCCGGAAGGAGCTGATAAGGAAATGCCTGCCTCATGGGAATGTATTTGCGCTGCGCAAGGGTCGACAGATCTTCCTGAAAATTTCCCGGGAAACTGATTTGAAACTGAATCTGAGGAAGCAGCTGTTTATAGAGAATGCGGCATTCCGAAATGGACAGCCGGTTTGGGAAAAATGCGCCCAGGAGCTTTTGGGGCGCCTCCGCGTCCGTCTGAATCAGTGTGGTTATTTTTCTGCATATGCGGGAAACGGCCGTGAGGGAGGGCGTCTCACCCAGATCCCTGGGCCGGATCCCCACCACCGCCAGCTCTTCCAGATGGAAAAACAGAGCCTGGGGATAAAGGGGGCGGATGCGTTCCTGAAGGAGAAGAAGGAGACGATTCCCCCATTCGGAGGTCCTTTGAAAGTGGGGCTTCAGTTTTTCCAGAGGGAGCTGCCAGGAAAAAAAGAAAAACAGATAGCGGTGGTGCGGCAGATCTTCTGTGAGTACGGTTTCCGGGGAGGATGTAAAATATTCTTCTATGCGCAGACGTAAATCCTGATGCCGGGAAGTGTCCTGTTTCCGGAGATAGTTCCGGATCTGGACAAGCTGTGCGCGGAGGGATTCCGCAGACAGCTCATTTTTCAGGATGTAATCCCGGATTCCGTTTTTCATGGCGCGCTTGGCATAATCAAAGTCCGCGTAAGAGGAGATAAAAACAATGTAGGTGTCCGGCAGGAACCGGCGAATTTCTTCAATAAAGTCAAAGCCGTCCATTACGGGCATGGAAATATCCGTGATAACCAGATCCGGCCGCAGCTTCTGCGCAGCGCGGAGGGCGGTTTTTCCGTTTGAGGCGGCGCCGATGATCTGGAAGCCCAGATCATTCCAGTCGACCAGCTTTTTCAAATCTTGAAGAACGAGATAATCGTCATCCACCAGAAGAGTTGTGATGTATTTCATAAGCGGACGCCTTCCTGAGTATTTCTATATCTATAATAAGAAAGTATATTCTTTTTTTTAATAAAAGAAAAGGAATTTGAGTAAAAAAATAAAAGGAATCCAAACAAAATACAAGAATTTTCTTATTTATTCTACTCGTTTTCCAAGGTATGGTAAATATATGAAAAGACGGATAAAAAGGAGGAAATGAAGTATGAGTAAAAAAACCCGTAAACTGATTGCGGCGGGACTGGCCGCAGCAATGGCGGTAACCTCTGTCCTTCCCATGACTGTTTTTGCAGAGGAAGAGGATTTTGCCGCAGTAATGGAGGCAAAGTACGCGGAACCGGAAATGAAAAACCGTCCGTACGCAAGATGGTGGCTGGCAGAGGGCTCCCACACAGATGAGACGCTGAAGGAATCGGTGAAGGAGTTATATGACGCCGGTTTTGGCGGAGTGGAATTCGTAACCCTGACTTCGGAAGCGGAATATCTGGATGATGAAACATATGGCTGGGGTTCGCCGGAATGGATCCATGATACAAAGGTGATCATTTCCGAGTGCCAGAAGTACGGAATGAGTGTCAGCATGACCGGCGGGACCTACTGGGCAACGGCAAATCTGACCACGATCAATCCGGATCAGCAGGAAGCGTCTCAGGAGCTTGGTTATACGGAAGTCCGTTTGGAAGGTACTCAGGGAAGCAATACTTCCTACAGTGGGGAACTTCCGCAGTGTGAGCTGCCGGGAGACGCTACCACACAGAAACTGGTTGCAGTAGTGGCGGCAAAAGTGGAATCCTGGGGTACTCCAAAGGAGGAGATCGAGGCGGCTGAGGCAGAGCTGGAAGAAGGGGAAGAGCTTACCCTTGATATTATTAAAACCGTGGTAAATACGGACAGCATGACCGTGGTAACAGATAATGTGACTACAAATGAAGATGGTGTCTGCACCATTGATTTTACGGCAGAGGATGACGGTGATTATGCACTCTTTTCCTTTTATCAGTATGGTACCAGTGAGTCCTATGCAGCAGCAAATACCGGCGTAAGTTATACCATCAATTACTTTGATCCGGTTGGCGCACAGGCGCTGATTGCGTACTGGGATGAGAACGTTCTGACGGATGAAGTGATGGAACTGATTGACCAGATTGATGAGTGCGACCTGTATATGGATTCGCTGGAACTGATGACAAAGGGATCGGATTCCACGAAGCAGCTCTGGTGCACAGATATGCTGGAACAGTTTGAAAACCGCCGCGGATACAGCCTGGAAAAATATCTTCCCCTGATGATCCGCGAGACAGAAGATACACTGAGCGGTATGGGAGAATACCTTACTTACTGCTATGATTTTACCGATTCTGAGGAAATTAACATTGATTTCCTGCGCAATGATTTCTTCCAGACAGAGACGGAACTGTATCAGGAAAACTGCCTGGATATTCTGCATGAGTGGCTGAACGAAAAGGGTATGTACCTGCGTGCAGAAAACGCCTACGGCAAGACTTTTGAGGTTTCCCAGACGGTATCCTCCGTGGATTATCTGGAAACAGAATCCTTTGAATTTGGGGGAGAAATTGATTCCTACCGCAACTTCTCCGGTCCGGCCCATGTATATGACAAGCGTCTTTCCTCTGAAACAGGAGCCGCTATTTTTACAAACTATCTGTATAATAACGGTTATTATCGGCAGATTTTCTATACACAGTATGCGTCCGGTATTCAGAAAACCGTCACGCATGGATATTCTGCAGAGTACGGACCGGATGAGTCTGTGACATGGCCGGGATATGAAGGAATGACCAATCTGATTTCCGAAAGATTCAACAAACGTCAGCCCGGTTCCATTGATTATGCGGATCTGAATACCCATCTGAGCCGGATCCAGAAGGTTCTGGAAGAGGGCGTCCCGCAGGTGGATGTGGCGATGCTCCGCACCGATTATTATCTGAATAATCTGCTGACTGGTGTATCAAACGGCGGCGTAAACAACAACCGACTGCACAATGACAGTGCGTATTACTGGATGGATCAGGAACTGCAGAACAACGGTTATACCTATGAATATTTCTCCCCTTATGTTCTGGAAGATGATGCGGTTTCCGTGGAAGACGGTATGATCAATTCAGACGGCGTGGCTTACCGCGCAGTGATCGTAATGGAAGATGAAATGCCTCTGGCAGCGGCGGAAAAGCTTTTGACAGCGGCACAGAACGGACTGGCTGTTGTATTTGTAAACAATGTTGTGGAGGAATCTAATAACACGGGCGTCCAGAAAGTAAATACAATTGCAGCGTCCACCACAGGATGCAACGACGGCAACGATGAGGCTCTGGCGGCAGTTGTGGAAGAAATCAAGGCCCTGGAAAATGTAAAAACAGTGGAATCCACCGGAGATGCCTATGAAGCGCTGAAAGAACTGGGCGTTTCTCCGAGAGCGGAATATGCAGAGGCAAACTCCAGGATTCTGACAACGATGAGAAAAGCAGAGGATGCAACATACCTCTATGTGTATAACTATAAATACGAAGACACAGAGGCTTATTCCGGACAGATCTCCGTAGAGGGCGAATACCAGCCTTATGTACTGGATACCTGGAGCGGCAAGGTGAGCAAAGTAACAGATGCGGTAAGCGAAGACGGAAGAACGATTCTGAATGTGGATCTGGAGCCCGGCGATGTGACAATCTATGTGCTGGATCCCAGTGCGGGAGCAGTGGAAGAAGAAGCAGCGGAGAAGGACGTTTCGGAAATCGAACTGACCGGATGGAATCTGACTGTAGATTCCTATGTACCTGGTGATAAGCTGGAACGTACGGAAGAAAATGAGGAAACCGGCGTGACGACTACAGAGGTTACTTATGAGACCAATCATGAGGAAATTGAGGTTGGAACGCTGGAAGAGCTGATTTCGTGGAAGGATATGGAGGCGGTAGGCGAAACTGTTTCCGGTGTGGGGACTTATACCACAACATTTACGCTTCCGGAGGATTATGCAGGAGGGAAGGTCACCTTCCAGGCAGACAGCTTTAATTACGGAACGGCAATGGTGACCGTTAATGGTGAGAAAGTTCCTGTAAATATGGATACGGCATATGCAGAGCTGACAGATTATGTACAGCCCGGAGAAAATACCATCAGCGTGAGAGTGACCAGCAGTCTCCGCAACATTGCGCTGACGCAGCCATATATTTTCTGGCTGCCGCTGGCAGGCGCTCAGCCGGATTCCTACGGTATGACTGGCAGAACGGTTATTACAGTGGAGACGGCTGCATAAATATGTCTCAGACAGCAGGCGGCCCTGGAAAAGTCTGTCTGCTGTCCCGCCACCAGCCACAGCCCTTGAGCTGTACCGTACAAGACTATAATACTCATTTGTGTCAAAGATTACAAGCAGTTCCCCTCCAGAATAAGGGGGAATGTGATATTTACTTAGTCATACAAGAGGCAAACTCGGGAAGAACGGAGGAAAATTGGGCAATACCAACATGATCCGTATTGAGACGGTTTGACAGACAGAGCTTCCGGCCAGTGATGGTCGCGGAAGCTCTGTTCATTTCCGCCCTCCCGGGAGCCGCCCTTCACAGCGGGAATGAAAAGAGATTCTTGATTTATTGGCAATATAAGGCTATAATCTTTCCATGATTTACTTGGGAAAGGAACTGAAGAATGAAACTCTGGGAAAACAATGTCCGGAGGGTGATCCCCTACACGCCGGGAGAACAGCCGGATCAGCCGGATATGATCAAACTGAATACAAACGAGAATCCCTATCCGCCGTCACCCGCGGTAGAGGAGGCTCTTCAGATCATGAAATATGACAGCCTGCGGCTTTATCCGGATCCCACCTGCGGGGAGCTGGTACGCGCGATTGCGGAGGTTTATCGATTAAAGAGGGAACAGATTTTTGTGGGAGTGGGGTCGGACGATGTACTGGCCATGAGCTTCCTCACATTTTTCAATGGAGATAAGCCAATCCTGTTTCCGGACATCACCTATTCTTTCTATGATGTCTGGGCAAATCTGTACAGAATTCCCTATGAACGCCCGCCCCTGGACGAGAATTTTCATATCTGTAAGGAAGATTATTTCCGGGAAAACGGCGGTATTGTTTTTCCCAACCCCAATGCGCCCACCGGTGTGGAGCTGCCGATGAGTGATGTGGAGGAGATCATTGCCAGAAATCCGGACGTGGTCGTGATTGTGGATGAGGCGTATGTGGACTTCGGAGCGGAATCTGCCCTGCCTCTGATTGAAAAATATGATAATCTGCTGGTGGCGCAGACATTTTCCAAATCCAGATCTCTGGCAGGTATGCGGATCGGCTGCGCTTTTGGAAATCCGAAGCTGATCAAATATCTGAATGATGTGAAATATTCCTTTAATTCCTATACGATGGACAGGACGGCGCTGGCAGCAGGGGCTGCTGCCGTGAGAGACGAGGCATATTTCCGGGAGACCTGCCGTAAAATTATTGAAACAAGAGAGTGGGCCAAGGGGGAGCTTAAAGCTCTGGGATTCTCCTTTGAGGATTCCAAGGCGAATTTTATTTTTGTATCCCATGAAAGCTGCCCGGCGGCAGAACTGTTTCAGGCTCTTCGGGAGCAGCATATTTATGTGCGCTATTTCCCAAAGGGCAGGACCGGAAATCATCTGAGAATCACTGTGGGGACGCGCGGGGAGATGGAAAGCCTGCTGGGGTTTCTGAAGACGTATTTGGACAGCCGCTCATAAAAGAGCGTGATTATGCATATTCTTAGGAGGTATTATGGAGTCGCTTGTACAGTGGTTTACTGCAAACCTATCACCATATATTTCACCGCAGGGATTGATCTTCGTGATCTCACTGCTCCCTCTTCTGGAGCTGAGAGGCGGTCTTCTGGCGGCGACGTTTCTCAATGTGCCGGAGGTTCAGGCCATTCCTATCTGCGTTATAGGAAATATTATTCCCATTCCCTTTATACTTTTGTTTATTAAACAGATTTTTAAGGCCCTGAAAAAGACAAGGATCTTCCGCGGACTCATCGAAAAGCTGGAAAACCGGGCAATGGGAAAAAGCGATAGAATAAAAAAGGCGGAATTCTGGGGTCTTTTGCTGTTCGTAGGCATACCTCTTCCAGGAACCGGGGCCTGGACAGGCGCTTTGATCGCCTCCCTCCTGGACATTGACATAAAAAAATCTTCTCTTGCCATTCTCGGAGGGATCCTGCTGGCTACGGTTATCATGTATGTGGTATCCTATGTGCTGGTGGGAAATGTGATACGCTGAAACAGAGCTTTTGACCTGCGGCCGGAAGAGAAAATCCTTCCGGCTTTTCTTCCCTGTGGACATGGCTGGAAAAATGTGTTAAAATACACCACAGGACAAAATAATCCTTTTGGTATCTGGAAAATATCTAGTCGTTTCAGACAGAGCATCCCGTAGAAGGCTGATAGATCAGGACATTATTTGTGAATAATAAAAAGACCAAGGAGTTTAAAATGAGAGAAAAGTATGAATCACTGTCACTGGCAGTTTTAAAGGATCTGGCGAAGGCCAGAGGATTAAAGGGGGTTTCTGCTCTTCGAAAACCTGAGCTGATAGAGCGGATGCTGGAGGAAGACGAAAGGGATGCAAAGAAAAAAAGCGCGGCGGAGCAGGAAAAGCGTCAGCCTGCAGAGAAAAGAGGGGCCGCTGAAAACGTAAATTCCTCCGCAATACGGAGCGAGCGAAATACGGTGCGGGAAGATACGGTGCGATCCGGAGAACATGCGGCGGCAAACCGGGAAAATACAGCGCCATCCAGAGAAAAAACTGCGTCTTCCAGAGAGGTTGCGGCGCCCTCCCGGGAGAACACGGCGGCGCCGAAAGAAAACCGGGCTGCGGAGCGCAGGAATCCTTACGGAGTTCCCTCTGAAACGAACCAGCTGGACAGCGGAGAGAAAGCAGACGGCATTTTGGAGGTGCTTCCGGACGGATACGGTTTTATCCGCTGTGAGAATTATCTTCCGGGAGAAAATGACATTTATGTATCACCCTCCCAGATCCGCAGATTTAATCTGAAAACAGGAGATATTATACAGGGAAATATCCGCATTAAGACGCAGGGAGAGAAGTTCAGCGCTCTTTTGTATGTGACATCCATTAATGGCATGACTCCCGGCGAGGGCAGCAAACGCTATAATTTTGAGGATATGACGCCTGTTTTCCCGAATGAGAGGATTGTTCTGGAACGTCCGGGAGGAACTATGGCCATGCGTGTGGTGGATCTTATCAGCCCCATCGGCAAGGGGCAGCGAGGTATGATCGTGTCCCCGCCAAAAGCAGGAAAGACCACACTTTTAAAGGATGTGGCCAAATCCATCCTGCGCAACAGCCCCTCCATGCATCTGATCATTTTACTGATCGATGAGAGGCCGGAGGAGGTAACCGATATAAAAGAGGCGATCCAGGGGCCGAACGTGGAGGTCATTTATTCCACCTTTGATGAGCTCCCGGAGCATCACAAGAGGGTATCGGAGATGGTGATCGAGCGTGCCCGCAGACTGGTGGAACATAAAAGGGATGTGACCATCCTTCTGGATTCCATCACCAGACTGGCGCGGGCGTATAACCTGAGTGTTCCCCCCAGCGGCAGGACCCTTTCCGGCGGTTTGGATCCGGCTGCGCTGCATATGCCGAAGAGATTCTTCGGCGCTGCCCGCAACATGCGGGAGGGAGGCAGCCTGACCATCCTTGCCACCGCTCTGGTAGATACGGGAAGCAAGATGGATGACGTGATCTACGAGGAATTTAAGGGAACCGGCAACATGGAGCTTGTTCTGGACCGCAAGCTTCAGGAAAAACGTGTTTTCCCGGCAATCGATATACAGAAATCCGGTACGCGGCGTGAGGATCTGCTTCTTACCAGAGAGGAGCAGGAGGCAGTGTACAATATGCGCAGAGCCCTGAATGGCATGAAGGCGGACGAGGCAGTGGAGCAGATCCTGAATATGTTTTCCAGGACACGCACAAACGGGGAATTTGTGCAGATGGTAAAAAAACAGAAATTTTTATAAACAGCTTGCATTTGGGAAATGGGTATGCTATAATCAGAAAGCTGTTTAATAGATAATTCGTCGAAATGATACGAATAGAAAATAGAAGAAATATAGAGAGGTGAAAATCATGAAAGAAGGAATCCATCCGAACTATCATCAGGCAACTGTAACCTGTAACTGCGGAAATACATTTACCACAGGCTCTACGAAAGCGGATATACACGTAGAAATCTGTTCCAAATGCCATCCGTTCTATACAGGTCAGCAGAAGACTGCTCAGGCTCGCGGACGTATCGACAAGTTTAATAAGAAATATGGTATAAAATAATCAGCTTAATATGGAAATGATTGTAAGAACAGGTTGAGGTTGGCAAATCTCAACCTTTCTTTGCTATTAGAGAAATCAGGAGAATGTTATGAAACCATCGAATATCGGCGGACAGGCGGTTATGGAGGGCATCATGATGCGCCATAAGGATAAATACGCCATTAGCGTGCGCCGGCCGGATAAAGAAATCGAGTTAAAGGTAGAAGATTACAGATGTATTTTCGGAAATGCAAAATTCCTGAAATGGCCCATCATCCGCGGCGCGGTGAGCTTTGTGGATTCCCTGGTGGTGGGGACGAAGTGCCTGATGTATTCCGCGGAGATCGTAGGGGATGAGGAGGACGAGGAGGAGGCTGCCGCAGATGCAGCCCTATCAGAGGAGGAACGCGCGGCAAAAAAGGCAAAGGAGGATAAACAGTTCCAGTGGCTTCTGTATGTGACGGTAGCCATATCGATCGTGTTTTCCATAGGCCTTTTTATGTTGCTGCCCTATGTGCTTGCCAGCCTTCTGAGAAAGGCGGGGGCATCCGAAGTTATAGTTACCATAGTGGAAGCCTTTGTAAAGCTTGCGCTGTTTATGGGATATATGCTGCTGATCTCCAGAATGAAGGATATTCAGCGGACCTTTATGTACCATGGCGCGGAGCACAAGTGCATCAACTGTGTGGAGCACGGATTACCCCTCACGGTGGATAATGTTATGGGAAGCTCCCGCAGGCATAAGCGCTGCGGCACCAGCTTCCTGTTTCTGGTAATGCTTGTGAGTATTTTTCTGCACTTTATTTTTGTACTGGTGCCCGGCTATTGGGTGCGTTTGTTCGGCCGCCTTCTTATGGTGCCGGTTGTTTCCGGCGTTTCCTTTGAGATCATTCAGTGGGCCGGAAGAACGGATACCAGATTTGCGGATATAATGAGCAAGCCGGGCCTTGCCATGCAGAAATTCACCACCAGAGAGCCGACGCCGGACATGGTGGAGGTTGCCATAAAGGCAGTGGAAGCGGTTTTTGACTGGAGGGCTTACCTGAAGGAGGAGTTCGGTGTGGAGGCTTCACCAGAACCATCAGAGAACCAGGGGGAAGATAATGGGAACCTTTGAGGCTCTTTTAAATGAAGGAACAGGGATACTGGAAGTATCCGGGATAGAGGAAGCCAGGTCAGACGCCTGGCTCCTTCTGGAATTTGCAGTACAAAAAAGCAGAGCCTGGTATTATGCGCACAGCCGTGAGCCTGTAAATAAGGATGAGGCCCGGCGCTATCTGGAGCTTGTGAAAAAGAGAGCCTCGCGCATTCCTCTTCAGCATATTACTCATCAGGCGTTTTTTATGGGACATGAGTTTTATGTGGATGAGCGGACGCTGATTCCCCGGCAGGATACGGAGGTACTGGCTGAGGAGGGGTGCAGAGCGCTTGTAGACAGGGAAAATCCCCGGATTCTGGATATGTGTACGGGCTCCGGCTGTATTTTATTAAGCCTGTTGGCGGAAAATTCCTACGCTTCCGGGGTGGGGGCGGACATATCCTCCGGCGCGCTGAAAGTGGCTTTATATAACGCAAAACGGCTCGGTTTGGAGAAACAGGCATTTTTTGTAGAAAGCGACTTATTTTCTGCAGAGCTTTTTCATAAAAAATATGGAAAAGATATGGCGGAATATGATATTCTTATTTCAAACCCTCCCTATATTCCCACGGAGGAAATTCCGGGGCTTATGGAGGAAGTGCGTGTTCATGATCCCATCCTGGCTCTGGACGGGAAAGAGGACGGACTTTATTTTTACCGGGCCATCACGAAAAAATCGTGCGCCTATCTGAAGCAGGGCGGCTGGCTGCTCTATGAGATCGGAGCGGATCAGGGACCGGCTGTGACCGGTATGCTTCAAAGGGCCGGTTATGAAAAGGTGGCGGTAAAGAAGGATCTGGCCGGACTGGACCGGGTGGTCATGGGGCAGAAGCCCTGACCTGACGCCCAGAGAAGCCGTTATGTCCGGATCATTGATTTTGCGGGAGGAATGGTATGTTTGATAAACTGGAAGACCTGCTTGTTCGATTTGATGAGATTCTCAATGAACTGGGTGAGCCGGGGGTGACAAATGATCCGGCGCATTTTCAGAAGCTTATGAAGGAACAGAGCGAGCTGCAGCCTATTGTGGAGGCGTATAAAGAATACAAGAAGAATAAAGAAACCATAGAGGACAGTCTCATCATGCTTGATGAGGAAAAGGATGAGGAAATGCGGGACATGCTGAAGGAAGAGCTGTCCGAATCCAGAAAGCGTGTGGAGGAGCTGGATCAGAAGCTTAAAATCCTGCTTTTGCCGAAGGATCC
This sequence comes from uncultured Blautia sp., assembly GCA_964528895.1. Lineage (GTDB taxonomy): Bacteria > Bacillota > Clostridia > Lachnospirales > Lachnospiraceae > Blautia_A. Next base: position 14,361 of record CAZGTY010000001.1, read on the forward strand.
CAATGACAGCAAAAATGTGATAGTGGAGATCCGGGCAGGCGCAGGCGGCGACGAGGCCGCCCTGTTTGCGGCGGAGATCTACCGGATGTATGTAAAATATGCGGAGTCTCTTCACTGGAAGACAGAAATGCTCAGTCTCAACGAAAGCGGGATCGGAGGATTTAAGGAGGTCACCTTTATGATCCGGGGCAGCGGCGCATATTCCCGCCTGAAATATGAGAGCGGCGTTCACCGGGTGCAGCGCGTCCCGGAGACGGAATCGGGAGGAAGGATCCATACGTCCACCTGTACGGTGGCCATTATGCCCGAAGCGGAGGAGATCGATTTTCATCTGGATATGAATGACTGCAGGTTTGATGTATTCCGCGCGTCCGGAAACGGCGGACAGTGCGTCAATACTACGGATTCGGCCGTTCGCCTGACGCACATCCCCACGGGAATCGTTATTTCCTGCCAGGATGAGAAATCACAGCTGAAAAATAAAGACAAGGCGTTAAAGGTGCTTCGTTCCCGTCTCTATGAGATGGAGCTGGCGAAGCAGCACGATGCGGAGGCGGAAGCCAGAAGAAGCCAGATCGGTACGGGGGACCGTTCCGAAAAGATCCGTACGTACAATTTTCCGCAGGGAAGGGTTACGGATCACAGGATCAAACTCACGTTGCACAGGCTGGACGATGTTTTAAACGGGGACCTGTCGGAAATTCTGGACAGCCTGATCGCCGCGGATCAGGCTGCCAGGCTGGCAGCTATGAACAAGGAAGGGTAAAATATGAAAAAAACAGCATTGGTGATCATGGCTGCAGGCATTGGCAGCCGCTTTGGAAAGGAAATTAAGCAGCTGACCCCCGTTGGCCCGGAAGGCGAGATCATTATGGATTATTCCATTCATGACGCTCTGGAGGCCGGGTTTAATAAGGTGGTATTTATCATCCGCAGGGATCTGGAAGAGGAATTCCGCAGGGTGATCGGCAGCCGCATCGAAAAGATCACAGAGGTTGCATATGCTTTCCAGGAGCTGGGCGATCTGCCGGACGGGTTTACCTGCCCTTCGGACCGTACGAAGCCCTGGGGGACCGGGCAGGCCGTTCTGGCGGCCAGGAAGATTCTGAAGGAGCCCTTTGTGGTTATCAACGCGGATGATTATTATGGCAAAGAAGCCTACCGGATCGTGCATGAATATCTGGTGCGGGATCATGAGGAGGACGGCAGGCTGCACATCTGCATGGCAGGCTTCCGCCTTGGAAATACGCTCAGTGAAAACGGCAGCGTTACGCGAGGCATCTGCCGTATTGAAAACGGCAGGCTTTCCGGTGTGACAGAGACTCATAATATTTATAAAACGGAGGAGGGCGCCGAGGAGCGGACGGAAGGGAAGGAGCCGCAGACTCTGGATCCTGGATGCCTGGTATCCATGAATATGTGGGGCCTGACGCCTGCGTTTATGGAAATGCTGGAATCCGGATTTACGGAGTTCCTTTCAGGCCTTTCAGAGGGGGATCTTAGGAAGGAGTATCTGCTTCCGGAGCTGATCGACCGGCTGATCCGTGCAGGCAGGGTCAACGTGGACGTTTTGGAGACAAAGGATACCTGGTTCGGCGTTACCTATCAGGAGGACAGAGCATCCGTGCATGCGGCGTTCCGCCGTCTGACAAAGGCGGGTATGTATCCTGCGGGGCTTTATAAATAAAGCGTTTTTGTGGAACGATAAGGAGAGATTATTATGGGAAAATATTTTGGAACAGACGGCTTCCGGGGCGAGGCAAACAGGAAACTGACGGTAAATCATGCGTTTAAGGTCGGCCGTTATGTGGGCTGGTATTTTGGCCGTGATCACAAGGCTAAGATCGTGATCGGAAAGGATACCAGAAGAAGCAGCTATATGTTTGAATATGCGCTTGTTGCAGGGCTGACCGCCTCCGGCGCTGATGCGTATCTTCTGCATGTGACCACCACACCCAGCGTATCCTATGCAGTCCGCACGGAGAATTTTGACTGCGGCATCATGATCTCTGCCAGCCACAATCCCTTCTATGATAATGGGATCAAGCTTTTGAACGGAAACGGACAGAAGATCGAGGCAAAGATCGAGGAGCGGATTGAGGCATATCTGGACGGAGAGATTGATGAGCTGCCTCTGGCCACAGGCGCGGATATCGGGCGTACCGTGGACTTTGCGTCCGGACGTAACCGTTATATCGGTTACCTTATTTCCATTCCCTGCCGGGATTTTAAGAATATCAGGGTGGGCCTGGACTGCTCCAACGGAAGCTCTTCCGCTATCGCAAAGAGCGTATTTGAAGCTCTGCGGGCAAAGGCCTATGTGATCAATAATGAGCCGGATGGAACGAATATCAACACAAACTGTGGCTCTACACATATTGAGGCGCTGCAGAAGTACGTGGTGGAAAACGGGCTGGATGTGGGCTTTGCTTATGATGGCGACGCGGACCGCTGTATTGCGGTGGATCACAGGGGAAATGTCGTCGACGGCGACAAGATCATGTATATCTGCGGCAAATATATGAAGGAGCAGGGCCGTCTGAACAATAACACGGTGGTTACCACGATCATGTCCAATCTGGGCCTCTATAAGGCGCTGGAGAGGGAGGGCATGAGATATGAGCAGACTGCTGTGGGCGATAAATATGTGGCGGAAAATATGCTGGAAAATAATTACAGCATCGGCGGCGAGCAGTCCGGACATATTATTTTCAGCCGCTATGCTGCTACAGGAGACGGCATCCTCACTTCCCTGATGGTCATGGAAGCCTGTGTGGAGAAAAAAGCTACGCTCTGTGATCTTGCAAAGGAAATGCGGGCATATCCTCAGCTCCTTCGCAACGTGCGGGTGGCAAACAAAAAGGAAGCCAGAGAGAATCCGAAGGTGGTGGAGGCGATCAATGCTGCCGCTGAGGCTCTGGGGGATGACGGGCGTATTCTGGTTCGTGAGAGCGGTACGGAGCCTGTGATTCGTGTTATGGTGGAAGCAGGTTCGGATGAGCTTTGCCGGGAGCATGTGGGAAATGTAATTAAGGTTATGGAGGCCGAGGGCCTGATCATAAAATAAGGAATACTTATGAAGAACAACAGAATGACTGCATGGATGCTTGCGGTCTGCCTGGGACTTTCTCTTCTGGCAGGCTGCGGCAATGAACAACAGGAAATATTTGAGCAGGCAGGCAGGGATCTGGAGCAGGGGAATTATGAGTACGCCCTGACGGGCTATGAAAATGCCATTGCCAGCGGTACGAAGCTGGTTCAGTCCTACCGGGGTGCAGGTATCGTAAATTTGCGTATGGGAAACTACGACGCCGCCATCGCCAGCTTTACCGGCGCCCTGGAATGTGATCGGGTCAGTAAGGCGCTCCGGAAGGATATTCTGTCCTACCGCGCTTCTGCGGAGCTGAAAGCGGGCCGGTATGAGGATGCCATGTCAGATTGCCAGCTGTTGGCGGAGGAATACGCCATGGATGTGGACAGCTATTTCCTCACAGGGCAGGTGGCTCTGGCTATGGATGCTTATGATGAGGCTTCGGCGAATTTTGAGCAGGCCTTTGCGGAGGATTCCACCTATGATACGGCCATCCGGATTTATGAGACATATCTGGCAAAGGATATGGAAGCGGACGGCGTCCGCTATCTGGAGGCTGCCCTTGTGTCTTCGCCGAAAACTGCGGAGGATTATTGTGACAGAGGCCGGGTCTATTATTATATGAAGGATTATACCAGTGCGCAGTCGGAGCTGATCGAGGCGTCCGGGAAGGGCAGCACGGAGGCACTTCTTCTTCTGGGGATGGTGTATCTGGCCCAGAGTGATGTGCCGAATGCGCGGTCCATGTATCAGGAGTATGTGGCAAAGGAGGGAGATTCGGCCAAGGGTTATAATGGTCTTGCTCTTTGCGATATGGCGGAAGGAAATTATGATAGCGCCCTGGCAAATATTTCCATTGGCCTTCCCAACGCGTCCACAGAGGAGATGCAGGATCTTCTGTTCAATGAGATCGTGATATATGAAAGGAAGCTGGATTTTGTTACGGCCTGCCGGAAAGCGGAGGAATATCTGAGCAAATTCCCCGATGATGAGGCTGTGGCCAGAGAGCTGGTTTTTTTGCGTACCAGACAGTGAGTTGAAGGGGTGTCGGGGCTTTTTCCTGGCGTCCCTTTTGTTTTAATAAAAATCCGGTTTCCCAC
>CAZGTY010000001.1:18651-117710 GCA_964528895.1 uncultured Blautia sp.
CACCTGCAGAATGCGGTGTGGGGGCCGGGATTTTTCTATAAAACATAAAGGAGAACGGCATGGAATTTTATGATTTCAGGGAGATACAGGAGAGAGTGGTTCTGATAGGGGTGCGGCTCAGCGAAGAGGAGGATACGCTGGAATCACTGAATGAGCTGGAGGAGCTGGCGGAGACCGCAGGGGCAGTAACGGTGGCGAAAATCATCCAGAACAGAGAGGCGGTCCATCCCGGGACCTATATCGGCAAGGGTAAGATCGAAGAGGTGCGAAGCCTGGCGCTCGCCATGGACGCTACAGGGGTGATCTGCGACGACGAGCTTTCCCCGGCGCAGATGAACAATCTGGAACGGGAGCTGGATATCAAGATCATGGACAGAACACTGCTGATCCTGGATATCTTTGCCAAAAGGGCGGTGACCAGCGAAGGGAAGATTCAGGTGGAGCTTGCACAGCTCAGGTACCGGGCCGCACGGCTGGTCGGTCTGCGGGCGTCTCTTTCCAGACTGGGCGGCGGCATCGGGACCCGCGGGCCGGGAGAAAAAAAGCTGGAGACGGACAGACGGTTGATCCGCACCCGCATAACCGCACTGAAGGAGCAGCTTTCCCAGGTAGAAAAACACAGAGAGCTGATCCGGTCCCGGCGCTCAGAGGGGAACATGAAAACAGCAGCGATCGTAGGGTATACGAACGCGGGCAAATCCACCCTTCTCAACACCCTCACCGGAGCGGAGGTCCTGTCCGAGGACAAACTGTTTGCCACCCTGGATCCTACGACGAGAGTGCTGAACCTGGACGACGGGCAGCAGCTCCTTTTGACAGATACGGTGGGTTTTATCCGAAAGCTGCCCCACCATCTGGTAGAAGCCTTTAAGAGCACCCTTGAGGAAGCGAAATATGCGGACTACATCATACATGTGGTGGACGCCGCGAATCCCCGGGCGGAAATGCAGATGCACATTGTGTATGAAACGCTGCGGCAGCTGGAGGCAACCGGAAAAAAGGTGATTACTCTGCTGAACAAACAGGATCTGGAGAGCGCGGCGAGGATCCGGGATTTCCGGGCGGATTATACGGTGAAGATATCCGCGAAAACGGGGCAGGGACTGGGTGAGCTGAAAGAGATCCTCCAGAAGCTCCTGTCCGAGGGGCAGATCTATGTGGAACGTCTTTTTTCTTATCGGGAGGCAGGAAAAATACAGCTGATCCGCGAATACGGGCAGTTGTTCTCCGAAGAATATACGGGAGAGGGAATCCTGGTAAAGGGCCGGGTTCCGGAGGAAATCTACCCCCGTATTGTATAATGCCAGGTGATTATTCCGGATAGGCCGTGAATGGTAACATTTTTTTAAAAACAAAATATTGTGCGCTTAATAAAATTGAAACACAAGATATTGTATTTTGGGGTTGACGTTTCCAGGTTCCTTTGTTACAATATAACTCAGCCGTACAAGAATTGCGGAAAAATGTTTGTGGAAAGCTGTGTTTCAAAATTAAGATAAGGTATCGTGGCTGTCTGACAGGCAGTATCCTTTGAGAATATGGATCAGATATGAGATGTCTTAATGGGGAAGAAGGAGGAAAAGCAATATAATGTTTCAGGTAGTAAAAAGGGACGGGGAAATTGCCGAGTTTAAAATGTCCAAGATCACGGCAGCTATCGATAAAGCCTTTGTGGCAAAGGAGAAAAACTACAGTCAGGATATGATCGATCTTCTGGGCCTTCGTGTGACGTCCGATTTCCAGGAGAAGATCAGGGATAACCAGATCACGGTGGAGGATATTCAGGACAGCGTGGAGAACGTGCTGATACAGGCAGGCTATGCGGACGTTGCCAAGGCGTACATCCTTTACCGCCGCCAGAGAGAAAAGATCCGCAATATGAAATCCACGATCCTGGATTACAAGGAAGTGGTAAACAGCTATGTAAAGGTGGAGGACTGGCGCGTAAAGGAAAATTCCACGGTGACTTATTCTGTGGGAGGCCTGATCCTGAGCAACTCCGGCGCAGTTACGGCGAATTACTGGCTGTCTGAAATTTATGATGATGAGATCGCCGATGCGCACAGAAACGCGGATATACATATTCATGATCTGTCCATGCTGACCGGCTACTGTGCTGGCTGGTCCCTGAAACAGCTGATCCAGGAAGGCCTGGGCGGAATCGAGGGTAAGATCACCTCGGCGCCCGCAAAGCATTTGAGCGTGCTGTGCAATCAGATGGTGAATTTCCTGGGCATCATGCAGAATGAATGGGCGGGTGCCCAGGCGTTTTCATCCTTTGACACTTATCTGGCGCCCTTTGTAAAAGCGGATAATCTGACTTATCCGGAAGTGAAGAAATGCATTGAATCGTTTATCTACGGCGTGAATACGCCCAGCCGCTGGGGGACACAGGCTCCTTTTTCCAATATCACTCTGGACTGGACCGTGCCGGACGACCTGGCGGAGCTTCCCGCGATCGTGGGCGGCAGGGAAATGGATTTTAAATATAAGGATTGCAAGAAGGAGATGGATATGGTAAATAAGGCCTTCATCGAAACCATGATCGAGGGCGACGCCGATGGCCGCGGCTTCCAGTATCCCATTCCCACATATTCCATTACCAGAGATTTTGACTGGTCGGATACGGAGAACAACCGTCTGCTGTTTGAGATGACGGCAAAATACGGGACGCCTTATTTCTCCAACTATATTAACAGTGATATGAAGCCAAGCGATGTCCGCAGCATGTGCTGCCGCCTTCGTCTGGACCTTCGGGAGCTTCGCAAAAAGAGCGGAGGGTTCTTTGGCTCAGGGGAGAGTACCGGTTCTGTGGGTGTTGTTACGATCAATATGCCGAGGCTTGCATATCTGTCTAAGACACCGGAAGAATTTTACCATAAGCTGGACCGGATGATGGATATTTCCGCCAGATCCCTGCATATTAAAAGGGAGATCATCAGTAAGCTGCTGGATGAGGGGCTTTATCCCTATACGAAGCGGTATCTGGGAACCTTTGAAAACCATTTTTCCACCATCGGACTGGTGGGGATGAACGAGGTGGGCCTGAATGCATGCTGGCTTGGCTGTGATATGACGGATCCAAAAACGCAGAAATTCACCCGTGAGGTGCTGGAGCACATGCGCAGCCGTCTGTCGGATTATCAGGAGCAGTATGAGGGCGAGCTGTTTAATCTGGAGGCTACCCCTGCGGAGTCCACCGCTTACCGTCTGGCAAAGCACGACCGCAAACGCTGGCCGGATATCCGCACTGCGGGCAGCAAGGGCGATACGCCTTATTATACAAACAGCTCTCACCTGCCGGTAGAGTTTACCTCCGATATTTTTGACGCTCTGGATATTCAGGATGACCTTCAGACAATGTACACCTCCGGAACCGTATTTCACGGCTTCATCGGTGAGAAGCTTCCGGATTGGAAATCGGCGGCGTCGCTGGTCCGCAAGATCGCGGAAAATTACAGGCTGCCCTATTATACCATTTCTCCTACATACTCCGTGTGCCGGGAGCATGGCTATATAAGCGGCGAGCACTTCACCTGCCCGAAATGTGGAAAGAAGGCGGAGGTTTACAGCCGCATTACCGGCTATTACCGTCCGGTTCAGAACTGGAACGACGGTAAGGCGCAGGAGTACAAGAACCGTACGCTGTATGATATTACCCATTCTGAGCTGAAGAAGATCCATACCAGTGTAGTGACCATGACAGGGGATGATGTGAAGATTCAGCCTGTGGAGACCCATAAATATCTGTTTACCACCAGTACCTGCCCGAACTGCCGCATGGCAAAGAAGATGCTGGAGGGCGAGGAACTGGAAATCATCGATGCGGAGCAGAATCCGGAGATGGCGAAGCAGTTTGGAATTATGCAGGCGCCGACTCTTGTGATTACGGACGGCGAGCATCTGAAAAAATATGTAAATGCCTCCAACATCCAGAAATATGTGGATGAGGAGCTGTAAGAGATCGTAAAATTGCAGCCTGCACAGGATCCTGTGCAGGCTGTTTCTATCTTGTTCTCAGGCTTCTTCCTCCGGCAGAGCCACCTTGCGTTTTACCTCTACGGCTTCTTCATAGCAGGTAAAGATTTTGTCCACCTGCCTTTTATCGGGCTGAGGAGTGAGCAGACTGACAACGGGAACGATGATCAGGCCTGCGATCATAGCAGCCGCCCCTGCGTTGATGGGGGAAGCGATGAATTTAATAAACATATTTGCAACGGTAATGCCCACCCCTGCAATAAAGCTGGCCCATACGGCAGCCCGGGTGGTCCGTTTCCAGAAAAGACCGTACATGAAAGGGGCCAGAAACGCGCCGGCAAGAGCGCCCCAGGATATTCCCATGAGCTGAGCGATAAAGGTGGGGGGATTCAGAGCCAGAATAACCGAGATGGCAATGAAAAATACGATCAGTACACGCATGATCAAAAGCTGTTTTTTATCGCTCAGATCCTTCACCAGATTGCCCTTAATAAAGTCCAGAGTCAGGGTGGAGCTGGAGGTCAGCACCAGTGAAGATAACGTGGACATGGAGGCTGAAAGCACCAGAATGACCACGATACCGATCAGTACGTCGGGCAGAGTAGAAAGCATAGCGGGAATGATGGCGTCATAAGCCATGCTTCCGTCCGCATTATAGATGGACGCGCTGTCAAACAATCTCCCGAAGCCGCCCAGAAAATAGCAGCCGCCGGAAATGATAACTGCAAAAAAGGTGGAAATGATGGTTCCGGTCTTTACGGCCTTCTCGTTTTTTATGGTGTAGAATTTATGTACCATCTGCGGCAGTCCCCAGGTCCCCAGGGAGGTGAGGATAATCACGCCCAGAAGATTCAGAGGATCCGGACCGAAGAAGGAGGTGAATGCCCCGGGCTGTCCCAGAGTTACGGGGATATCGCTTTCGATCTGCGCGAGCTTGCCTACGGCCGACATAAAACCGCCCTGCCCATTCAGCACTGCGGCGATGACTGCGATGATACCCAGAATCATGATGATACCCTGGATAAAGTCATTGATGGCGGTGGCCATGTAGCCGCCCAGAATCACATAAACACCGGTCAAAGTCGCCATGAGGATCACGCATACCGTATAGGGAATATCAAAGGACATACCGAACAGTCTGGAAAGGCCGTTGTACAGGGATGCGGTATAGGGGATCAAAAAGATAAAAACGATCGCGGATGCAGCGATGCGAAGAGCATTGCTGTCAAAACGCTTTCCGAAGAAATCCGGCATGGTGGCTGCCTGAAGATGATGGGTCATGATCCTGGTTCTCCTTCCCAGTACCACCCACGCCAGAAGGCTTCCCAGAAAGGCGTTGCCAAGTCCGATCCAGGTGGAGGCCAGCCCGTATTTCCAGCCGAACTGCCCGGCGTATCCCACAAACACCACGGCTGAAAAATAGGAAGTGCCGTAGGCGAAGGCCGTAAGCCAGGGGCCTACGTTCCGCCCTCCTAAAACAAAGTCAGTGACATTGGACGCGCTTTTTCTGGAGTAAAGTCCGACAGCGACCATTACGCCGAAAAAAACACACAATAAAACCAGTTTCACAAGCATCTCTCAATTTCCTCCCATTTCATATAGTTTTCGTAGAACACAGAGCTTTTAGCGCTTTAAAGCGTAACGCTTTTCATCGCTAAAATGTAGCGTTTTTATAATATAACATCTATGGTGAAAAAGTCAAGAGATAATGAAAACTCTACGGAGATTTTATGCAAAATTACTGAAAACGGAAAAATTAGAAAACTCATATAAAGGCAAAATAAAGATTGACTTTTCCGGCCGGATTGGCTATAGTAGCTTTAATGGTTAAACGCTTTAAAGCGTGAAGTTAAAGGAGATCGATATGCCGATTACGGATGTTTTAGAGAAGAACTGCAGACTGTACGGGGATGATGTCTGCCTGGTGGAGATTAATCCGGAGATGCCGGAAACGAGACGTGTCACATGGAAGGAATATGAGCTGATAGAGCCTGTCCGGGCGCCCTACTACCGCAGGGAGATCACCTGGAACATATTTAATGAAAAGGCAAACCGTTTTGCCAATCTGCTTCTGGAGCGGGGCGTGAAAAAGGGGGACAAGGTGGCGATCCTTCTTATGAATTGTCTGGAATGGCTGCCTGTGTATTTCGGTATCCTGAAAACCGGCGCTCTTGCGGTGCCCTTGAATTTCCGTTATTCCGCGGAAGAGATCCGGTACTGTCTGGATCTGTCGGAATCGGATATACTTGTGTTCGGGCCGGAGTTTATCGGACGGGTGGAGGAGATCGCCGATGAGATCGGCAGGCACCGCCTTCTCTATTACGTAGGAGACGGCTGCCCGGGCTTTGCGGAGGATTATAAGGCGCATACCGCCAATTGCTCCAGCCGGTCCCCGAAGATCGATATTACGGATGATGATTACGCGGCTATTTATTTTTCCTCCGGGACCACCGGGTTCCCGAAGGCTATTTTACATACCCATGGAGCATTGATGCATTCTGCGAAAACCGAGCAGAACCATCACGGACAGACGAGAGAGGACGTGTTCCTGTGCATTCCGCCACTTTATCATACGGGGGCGAAGATGCACTGGTTCGGAAGCCTTTTGTCCGGCAGCAGGGCCGTGCTGCTGAAAGGAACAAATCCGGAATTTATCCTTCGGGCGGTTTCCGAGGAACGGTGTACCATTGTATGGCTTCTGGTTCCATGGGCGCAGGATCTGCTTCTCGCACTCGATAACGGGGAAGTGAAGCTGGAGGATTATCATCTGGAGCAGTGGAGGCTGATGCATATTGGCGCGCAGCCTGTTCCCCAGAGCCTGATCCGGCATTGGAAGGAATATTTTCCGAACCATAAATATGATACCAACTACGGCCTCAGCGAATCCATCGGCCCGGGCTGCGTGCATCTGGGCGTGGACAATATCCACAAGGTGGGCGCCATCGGTAAGGCCGGCTACGGCTGGGAGACGAAGATCATTGACGAAAAAGGCGATCCCGTAAAACGGGGAGAAACCGGCGAGCTGGCTGTGAAGGGCCCCGGCGTGATGGTCTGCTATTATAATGACCCGAAGGCCACGGAGGAAGTGCTTCACGACGGATGGCTTTACACAGGCGACATGGCCGTGGAGGATGAGGACGGCTTCATTTTCCTGGTGGACCGCAAAAAGGATGTGATCATCAGCGGCGGAGAAAATATTTATCCCGTGCAGATCGAAGATTTCCTCCGCACAGACGAGGCGATTCTGGATGTGGCTGTGATCGGTCTTCCGGACGCCCGCCTGGGTGAGATCGCCGCGGCGATCATAGAGCTGAAGCCGGGGGTGGACTGTACGGAGGAGGCCATTAATTCCTTCTGTCATGATCTGCCCAGATATAAGCGCCCGCGCAGGATCATTTTTGCGAAGGTGCCAAGAAATGCCACCGGAAAGATCGAGAAGCCGAAGCTTCGGGAGATGTACGGCGCGGCCCATCTGGTCGACGCGCAGAATAAATCGTAAAATGAACGCCCCATTTCAGATGAAGTGGGGCGTTATCTTATGACCCGGCGCCGGGGATGCGGGCATGGGCTGAATTTTCAGCAAAAAGGAGGCGTTTTCCCAGAGGATCTGCTGTTTTTCCCGCAGGGAGAGGCCGGTGACGGCCAGCAGGCGGTCAAGGGATTCCTTCTGCCTGGTCCACGGGGCGTCGGTGCCGAACAATACTTTGTCCGCGCCGTGTCTGTGCACCATCCGCACAAACTGCGACACATCCATATGCATGAGGGAATAGGCGGTGTCCAGATAGACGTTTTGTCCGCAGAGTTTTTCCTCCGCCTCATCGTATCCGCCGTTATTCCCCATATGGGCCAGAATGAGCTTCGGCGGAGCTACCTCCTTAAGCACATGGAGAACCATATCCGGAGAGCAGTAAACCTCACCGGGCGTATAGGGATCATCCCCGGAGTGGGTGAGCACAGCCAGACCCAGCTCGGAGGCCTTGTCAATGAGCCGCATATAGCGGATATCATCAAAGGCTATCCCCTGATAATTCGGATGAAGCTTGATGCCTGAGAAGCCCTCTCTGGCGATGAGCTGAAGCTGTTCTCTGTAGGCGTCCTCCCCGGGGTGGATTCCGGCAAAGGAGATGACCCTTGTGGGGGAGGCCGGATCATCCGCCTCATTGATCTGCAGGGCAAAGCGCAGAATGGAATCAAACTGATGGGGATCGGTGACCACCGGAAGTACGACGCTGATATCTACGCCGCTGCTTTCCATGGAGGCTTTAAGCCCTGAAAGGGTGCCGTTCATGCCGGGCGTAAGCCCTATTACGGAGGCCAGGCGCGGAATAGCCTTTTCCGCGATCCTGTCCGGGAAAATATGTGTATGAAAATCAATAACCATGAGAACCTCCTGAATTTGTGCGGGTTAAAAAGAGTATCTGTATTCTGATACACAGTATACTTTAAAACTTTTGGAGTTTCAATCATGGAAAAGTCGTGCTACAATAAGAAAAGCAAAAAAGATTCACAGGTCAGAACAACGGCTGCCCGCAGGAGAAGCAGGCAGCCGCGGAAACCAGAGAAGAGGAGAGATCAGGTTATTATGATTAAACAGAACATTGTATTTGTAGAAAACAGGGCGGGCAGCCTGCAGAAGGTGACTGCACTGCTCAGTGACAGCGATATAAATATTTATGGCTTTGCCTGCTTCGACGCGCCGGAATTCGCGCTTTTTAGGATGGTATGCGACGCTCCGGAGAAGGCGGGAAGGGTCCTGACTGAAAACGGCTATATGAACCGCCTTACAAATGTGATCGTGGTCGATATGAAGGACGAGACGGGAAGCCTGAATGAATTTCTCAGTGTGCTGGGAGAGAGCAATGTGAATCTGGATTATATTTATACCTCCTATCACAGAAAAAGCCAGATACCGGTGGTCATTCTTCAGTCCGAGGAGATCTTCGAGACGGAGAGCGTGCTTCGAAGCAACGGCTTTAAGCTTCTGGGGGATGTGAAGGAACTGGAGAAATAGCCGGAAGATGGATGGAGACAGAGTATGTATCGGATTTTACTGGCGGAGGATGACGAAGTTATTGCGGAGATCGTGAAAAAGCACCTGGAATCCTGGGGCTATGAAGTGGAGCTCATCAGCGACTTTTCCAATGTGCTGGCGGAGTTTATCCGGAAGGAACCCCAGCTGGTCCTTCTGGATCTGAAGCTGCCTTTCTTTAACGGATTTCACTGGTGTGAGGAGATCCGCAGGATCTCTCAGGTACCCATCGTATTTCTTTCATCCGCAGCCGATAATATGAATATGGTGATGGCCATGAGCAGGGGTGCGGATGATTTTATTGCGAAGCCCTTCGACCTGGATGTACTTACTGCGAAGGTACAGGCGCTGATGCGGCGTACTTATTCCTTCGGGCAGTTTTCCAATATCATGGAGCATGGCGGGGCTGTGCTGAATATTGGGGGCAGTTCTCTGGCCTGGAAGGGCCGGACGGCAGAGCTGACGAAGAACGAGCTTCGCATTCTGCAGCTTTTATTTGAACAGGCGGGGAAAGTAGTGTCCAGGGATACGATCATGGTTCGTCTCTGGGAGGACGACAGCTTTGTGGATGACAATACCCTTACGGTGAACATGACGCGGCTCAGGAAAAAGCTGGAAGGAGTGGGGCTTAAGAATTTTATTGTGACGAAAAAGGGTATGGGCTATATGCTTGCCTGAAGGACAGGAGAAAATATGGAGCTTCTGATGGGCTATTTGAAAAAAACATGGAGGATAATTATTTTGTTTGGGCTTTTTGTCCTGATGGAGGCGGTGGTGATCTTTCTGTACGACCTTCCGGCGGAGCCGGCGCTGTATGGGGCCGTTTTTTATGTGATCATCGGCGCGGCGGGCTTTTTCACCGGCTTTTATCACTATAAAAAGCGCCGGGAGACGCTGCTTCGGGTCAAAAGTAATCTGATCTCTGATATCGATCGTCTGCCGGAGGCGGCGGATGACGTGGAGGCCCTTTATCAGGAAATGCTCCATGAACTGAATGCGCAGCGGATGAGGGCGGAGACCTCGAAGGGACAGTATCATCAGGAGCTGGTGGACTATTATACCATGTGGGTTCACCAGATAAAGACGCCGATTTCCGCCCTGCGTCTGATTTTGCAGGATAAGGGCGGGAACAGCCTGGCCGTATCCGGGGAGCTGTTTCGCATCGAACAGTATGTAGAGATGGTGCTTGGATATCTCCGGACGGAGGATATGTCCGCGGATATGAGCTTTCAGGACTGCAGTCTGGACAAGATCATCCGTGAGCAGATTCGTAAGTATGCCTGTATTTTTGTGGGTAAAAAGCTGGCTCTTAAATATTCCGGAACAGAGGCCCGGGTTCTGACCGATCCGAAGTGGCTTGGTTTTGTGATCGGCCAGGTTTTATCAAACAGCTTAAAATACACGAAGACAGGTTCCATTGAAATTTATTTGTCCGGGACAGGAACGGATACGCTGGTGATCCGGGATACGGGGGCCGGCGTGCGTCCGGAGGATCTTCCCCGTGTATTTGAGCGGGGCTTTACCGGATATAATGGCAGGGAGAACGGCGGCTCTACGGGCATCGGCCTGTATCTTTCCGCGAAGATCATGCGGAAGCTGGGGCATAAGATTTACATGGAGTCCGCGCCTGGTGAGGGGACGTCCGTGTATCTGGTCCTGGACAGGCCGGAGAGGGAGCTCTTTTTCTGATGGCGCTGTGTGGTAAAGGTTGCAGAAATGTAAGAAATCGGGGAAAATCGTAAGCCAGAGCTATGGCAGGCGTTACCCCGTTTTTTTATAATATGGGTATGCTCTTACTTTCCTATATCATAAAAAGCGCTCCGCGCAGGATTCTTTTTCATTTTACTTAAGGGAAAGTTAAGGGAAAGGCAGAGGCGTTCCATGGGGCGGCTGCCTGAAAAAAGTATAAAGGAGAGATTCGTATGTCATTATTGGAAGTGACCAATGTAAAAAAAATCTACAGTACCCGGTTCGGGGAAAATAAGGTGCAGGCTCTGGCAAACGTGACCTTTTCCGTGGAAGAAGGGGAATTTGTGGCGATCATGGGAGAATCCGGTTCCGGAAAAACAACGCTTCTAAATATACTGGCCTCTCTGGACCGGCCCACGGAGGGAGAGGTAATGCTGGAGGGAAAGAGCATCGTGCACCTTTCCGAAAAAGAAATTTCGGCGTTTCGGCGGGAAAATCTGGGATTCGTATTCCAGGACTTTAATCTTCTGGATACCTTCAGCATCAGGGACAACATTTATCTGCCGCTGGTCCTGGCGGGGGAGGATTATCGGGAGATGGCCCAGAAGATCCGCCCGGTGGCGCAGGCGCTGCGCATCACGGAGCTTCTGGACAAATATCCCTGCGAGGTATCCGGCGGACAGAAGCAGCGCGCCGCGGTGGCAAGGGCGTTGATCACGGATCCGCGGCTGATCCTTGCGGACGAACCCACGGGAGCGCTGGACAGCAAGGCGGCCTCGGCGCTTTTAGGAATGTTCCGGGAGATCAATGAAAACGGGCAGACCATTCTGATGGTGACCCACAGCGTTCAGGCGGCCAGCCATGCATCCAGAGTATTATTTATCAAGGATGGCGAAGTGTTCCATCAGATATACCGGGGAAGCAGGACAAGACAGGAAATGTATTCCATGATCTCAGATACGCTGACGATACTGACGACAGGCGGTGAGAATTATGCGTAAAGGGATTTTTGGGCGGCTGGCAGTACTCAATATCAGAAAAAACAGGGATACCTACGTGCCCTATATGCTCACCTGTATTTTTTGTATTGCCATGCTGTATATCATGCTGTTTATTCAGGGCAATGCAGGGATAAAGGATATGGCCGGCTCCGAAAGCGTCAGGTCCATCATGGTTGTGGGAATCATTATTGTGGTGATCTTTTCCTTTATTTTCCTTCTGTACAGCAACAGCTTCCTTATGAAGCGCCGCCAAAGAGAGATCGGCCTGTACAACATTCTGGGAATGGAGAAGGGGCATATAGGGAGGGTCCTTTTTGCGGAGACCGTACTGACTTCCGTTTTAAATCTGGTGTGCGGAATATCGCTGGGTATACTGCTCAGCAAGCTGTCGCTTTTGTTCCTGCTGAAGCTGACTCATACGTCCGTACAGTTTGGGTTTTGTATTTCGCGATCCGGGATCGTGACCTGCTGTGCAGTTTATGGAGCTGTTTTTCTCCTGACGCTGCTGAACAATCTGCGAAGAGTACATCTTAGCCGCCCGATTGAGCTGCTTCAGGGAAGCAGCGCAGGGGAGAGAGAACCGAAAGCAAAATGGCTGATGGCTGCGCTGGGCTTTACGTGCCTTGGAATCGGGTACCGGATCGCCATTAAAACAGAATCCCCCATAGATGCGATCCCTATGTTTTTTCTGGCGGTACTGCTCGTTATGGCGGGGACCTACCTGGTGTTTACCGCGGGCAGCATCGCGGTTTTGAAGCTCATGCGGTGGAAAAAGAGCTTTTATTATAAGCTGCGGAATTTTACGACGGTTTCCGGTATGCTCTACCGAATGAAGCAGAACGCCGTGGGGCTGGCAAGCATTTGTATTTTAAGTACAGGCGTACTTCTGATGCTGTCCGCCACCGTCTGCCTGAACTGGGGTATAGACGATGTGATCGACGAACGCAGCCCCTCGGATATTACGATAGAAGCCAGATGGCTTCCGCTGGAGGAGGCGCGGGGCGTGAGGGAGGAGCTGCTGGAAAGGATCCGGAAGGAGATTCCCGAGGAGAATCTCATGCAGGAGCTCTCTATGCAGATGGCCTGCGTCTGGGAGGACGGACAGCTCCGGTTCGCGAATCCGGACAGCGCTGCGGATCTGATCGGAACCACTTCCGGCGTTCTGGTGGCAATACCCGTAAAGGATTATAATCTTACGGCGGATATTCCGGCGGAGCTGCAGCCGGGAGAAGTCCTGGCCTGGGGTAAGAACATGAAGGACTCATCGGTAAATATCATGGGAGAAGAATTTACGGTGAAGGAATGGCTGTCAGAAAAGCCCATGAAATCCTCCTATTCTGTTTATGCGGGAAAGGTTATGGCATTGATCGTGACCGATGAGGATTTTCAGAAGATTGATGCATTCCAGCGGGAGGTTTATGGAACGGCTGCCAGCGCCCCGGAGGCAGACATCTGGCTGGATGTCCCGGGAGGCATCACGGAGGAAACGGCCGCCATGGACGTTCTTCGTTCTTGCATAGCGGACATGCGGGAAGAAGGTGTGCTGGGAGAAGACAGTTCCGTATACCTGGATACGAAAAGGGCAGTCTCACAGAACCTTCATTCCATGAGCGGAGGCTTTCTGTTTCTGGGAATTCTGCTGGGAGGAGTGTTTCTTCTGGGAACGGCTATTATCATTTACTATAAGCAGATGTCCGAGGGCTGGGAGGACAGGGGCCGTTTTCAGATCATGCGAAAGGTAGGTATGAGCAGACGTGAGGTAAAAGCCTCTATCCATCGGCAGATACTTATGGTGTTTTTCCTGCCCCTTCTGGTGGCGGTGCTGCACATCTCCGTGGCCTTCCCCATGGTAAAGCGTCTGCTGCTTTTGTTTGGCATGGCGAATACGGGGCTGTTCGCAATCTGCACGGTGGCCGCCATCCTCGCCTTTGCGCTGGTGTATCTGGTGATTTATATCTTCACTGCCAGATCGTATTATCGGATCCTGGAGAGCAGGGAATAGGGGAATGCGGGAAATAGTGGTTGAAGTTCCGAAACGCCGATGCTATAATGAATCCACAATTCGCCCGGAATAAAAAACTGCGGAGGAAACCGTTATGGATATACAGAGCTTTAAAAGGGGATTGAAGGATGGCATACCGATCGGCCTGGGATATTTTGCAGTATCCTTTACATTCGGCATGATGTCCGCTGCAGGGGGACTGAGTACCTGGCAGGCGGTGCTGATCTCTTTAACGAATCTTACGTCTGCGGGACAGTTTGCAGGTCTGGATATTATTCTGGCGGGAGGTTCCTACTGGGAGATGGCGCTGACACAGCTCATCATCAACCTGCGATATTGTCTTATGTCCTTTTCCCTCTCCCAGAAGCTGAGACGGGATTTTTCCCGGGGACACCGGTTCCTGGTGGCGTTCGGTATTACCGATGAGATCTTTGGCGTGAGCGCCAGCCAGGAGGGGAAGGTGAGCCCTTATTATAATTACGGAGCCATGTGTGTGGCCATTCCGGGGTGGACCCTGGGAACTCTGGTGGGCGCGGTTTCCGGCAATCTGCTTCCGGCGTTTATTGTCAGCGCCCTGAGTGTGGCCATTTACGGTATGTTTCTGGCAGTGATCATACCGCCGGCAAAAACAGACCGCGCTGTGCTTGGTGTGGTGCTGGGTGCCATGGCTGTGAGCAGCCTGTTTGCCCTGGTACCGGTGTTAAAAAGGGTGTCCTCCGGTTTTGTGATCATTATTACCACGGTGCTGGTGGCAGGCCTGGCCGCATATTTCTGTCCGGTGGCAGAGGAAGAGGAGGGAAAGGCACATGAGTCATAATGTATATATTTATATACTGGTTATGGCGGGCGTAACCTATCTGATCCGTATGCTTCCCATCACTCTGATAAAAAAGGAGATCACCAGTCCCTTTGTGAAATCCTTTTTATACTATGTGCCGTATGCATGTCTGGCAGCTATGACCTTCCCGGCCATTTTGACGTCCACGTCCAGCGTGATCTCGGCAGCGGCGGGCTTTGCTGTGGCGCTGTTCGCCGCATACAGGGAAAAGAGCCTGGTGACGGTGGCGCTGCAGGCCTGTTGCGCGGTGTTTATCGTGGAGCGGATTCTGGATTTCATGGCATAAAAAGCCCCTGTGTTTTACAGAAGCTGCAGGCCGTGGGCCTCCGCTTCCTTCAGTACCTCTTTCGGCCAGAGGGAGGCGTGGACCTCTCCGATATGTGCCTTTCTGAGGTAGAACATGCAGATTCGGGACTGCCCGATGCCGCCGCCGATGGTATAGGGCAGCTCTTTATTTAAAATAGCCTTCTGGAAATCCAGCTCCCGGCGGTCATCGCAGCCGGCCTCCGTAAGCTGTCTGTCCAGGGCCTCTTCATCTACGCGGATACCCATGGAGGAAAGCTCCAGCGCAATATCCAGGACCGGATAATAAACCAGAATGTCGCCGTTTAATTCCCAGTCATCGTAGTCGGGCGCACGCCCGTCATGGCGTTCGCCGTTGCTTAGGACCTTGCCTACCTGCATAAGGAAGACGGCGCCCTTTTCCCTTGCGATTTTATATTCGCGTTCCCTGGGCGAACAGTCCGGATACATATCCACAAGCTCCTGAGTGCTCACAAAGGAAATCTCTCTGGGAAGGATCTCCTCGATATAGTCATACTGGACAGCCATATATTTTTCCGTTTTCCGAAGGGCGCTGTAGATGGCGCGCACGGTCTGGACCAGGGTTTCCATGGTGCGTTCTTCCTTATCGATGATCTTTTCCCAGTCCCACTGATCCACATAGATGGAATGAATATTATCCACATCCTCATCCCGGCGGATGGCGATCATGTCTGTATAAAGACCTTCGCCGTGGGAGAAGCCGTATTTTTTCAGTGCGTAGCGTTTCCATTTTGCCAGAGAATGTACGATCTCGGCGTTTTCCTCCTGCCCCTTGATGTCAAAGCTTACCGGACGTTCCACTCCGTTCAGGTTGTCGTTCAGACCGGTGCCGGGGGCCACAAAAACCGGCGCGGAAACACGCAGCAGGTTTAATTTTTGGGACAGTGTCTGCTGGAAAAAGTCTTTTACCGTCTTAATACCCACCTGAGTATCATGCAGATTCAGGTCTGAATGATAGCCTGCGGGGATTCGGATCTGTTCCATAATAATCTCCTCCTTAATCACCCTGCCGGAAATAAATACCGGCAAAAGCTTTACTTATGATCGGACTTCATTATAACAGGAAAACTTATACATTGCAATTTGTGAAAAACCATTAATCTGCGGAAAAATCATTAGATGATTTACCCGTCAAAAGCTGATTCCCGGATTGTTCCGCGCTTCGCGCTCCCACAATCCGCCCAATATTCGCATTCCCGTGGCGATTGCGCCACTTCATGCTCATTTCGGGGCGGGTCATTAAGCCTTGTCTCCGCTGAAATGCAAGCATTCCGTGGAGACAGGCTTTTGACTCTGGAATCATTAAATTGTAAAGTATTATAAATTTCCCCTTTTATTTTACATCATCTTGTGGTACACTCAGATAAAACACACCAGATATGGGTTTGATACAGGAAGTTAGGGAGCTTTCCCCAGCATATTATTTCAGGAGGAAAGAGTATGATCTATGTAATTAAAAAAGACGGAACAAGAGAAGAGTTTAACCCGCAGAAGATCGTAGCGGCAGTGAATAAATCAGCGGCGCGTATTCTGTATACATTTTCCGAGGAGGAGAAGGATTTCATCTGCAGGTTCGCGCAGGAGCATGCGGAATCCCTGGGGAAAAAGGAGATCCAGATCCAGGAGATGCATAACATCGTGGAGGGCGCTCTGGAGAGGGTGAATCCCGCGGTGGCAAAGAGCTACCGCGATTACCGCAATTATAAGCTGGATTTCATTCATATGATGGATGATGTATACACCAAGAGCCAGGCGATCCGCTACATCGGCGACAAGAGCAATGCAAACACGGACAGCGCGCTGGTCGCCACCAAGAGAAGCCTGATCTTTAATGAGCTTAATAAGGAGCTTTACCGCAAGTTCTTTATGAACCGGAATGAGCTTCAGGCATGCAAGGACGGTTACATCTATATTCATGACCAGTCTGCCCGTCTGGATACCATGAACTGCTGTCTTTTTGATGTGGCAAGCGTGCTGAAGGGCGGCTTTGAGATGGGAAACGTGTGGTACAATGAGCCGAAGACTCTGGATACCGCCTTTGACGTTATGGGCGATATCATCCTCAGCACTGCGGCGCAGCAGTATGGCGGCTTCACGGTTCCAGAGGTAGACAAGATCCTGGCGCCCTATGCGCAGAAAAGCTATGACAAATATGTGCAGGAATTCATGAAATACTCGGATGAGAGCTGGTCCGGCAGGGAGGAGCGGGCCATCGAGTACGCGCTTGATAAGGTCCGCAGAGACTTTGACCAGGGATGGCAGGGGATCGAGTATAAGCTGAATACGGTAGGCTCTTCCCGGGGCGATTATCCATTTGTGACGGTTACTCTCGGCCTTGGCACGGAGCAGTTTGAAAAAATGTGCAACATCTCCCTCCTTGGGGTACACAAAGGCGGCCAGGGCAAGAAGGGCCATAAGAAACCGGTTCTTTTCCCAAAGATCGTATTTTTGTATGATGAAAATATCCACGGGCCGGGCAAATGCTGTGAGGATGTATTTGAGGCCGGCGTGGACTGCTCCGCCGCCACCATGTATCCGGACTGGCTGTCCCTTTCCGGAAAGGGCTATATCGCCAGCATGTATAAGCAGTATGGGAAGGTGATCAGCCCTATGGGCTGCCGCGCTTTCTTAAGCCCATGGTATGAAAGAGGGGGTATGAATCCGGCAGATGAGAAGGACGTTCCCGTATTTGTGGGAAGGTTCAATGTAGGAGCCGTTTCCCTGCATCTGCCCATGATCCTGGCAAAGGCCCGTGCTGAGAACAGAGATTTTTACGAGGTGCTGGATTTCTATCTGGAAATGATCCGTAACCTGCACGTCCGTACCTATGAGTATCTGGGACAGATGCGCGCGTCCACCAATCCGCTGGCGTACTGTGAGGGCGGTTTCTATGGAGGACATCTGGAACCCGATGAAAAGATCGGCAAGATTTTAAAGCCCATGACCGCTTCCTTTGGAATTACCGCGTTGAATGAGCTGCAGGAGCTTTATAACGGCAAATCCATCAAGGAGGACGGACAGTTTGCTCTGGAGGTGCTGAAATATATTAATGATAAAGTAAACCAGTATAAGCAGGAGGACGGGTATCTTTATGCGATCTACGGCACGCCAGCGGAAAGCCTCTGCGGCCTTCAGGTAGAGCAGTTCCGCAAGATGTACGGCATTGTCAAGGGCGTTTCCGACCGTCCGTATGTTTCAAACAGCTTTCACTGTCATGTGACGGAGGATGTGACTCCCATTGAGAAGCAGGATCTGGAAGGACGCTTCTGGGAGCTGTGCAACGGCGGCAAGATCCAGTATGTGCGCTACCCCATCAGCTACAATAAAGAGGCCATCCGCACACTGATCCGCCGGGCGATGGATATGGGATACTATGAGGGAGTGAACCTTTCTCTGGCGTATTGCGATGACTGCGGTCATGAGGAGCTGGAGATGGACGTCTGCCCGGTGTGCGGTTCCAGGAATCTGACCAAGATCGACCGCATGAACGGCTACCTCTCCTACAGCCGCGTTCATGGCGACACCCGCCTGAACTCGGCAAAAATGGCGGAGATTGCCGAGCGTAAATCCATGTAAAAAACAGAAGAAATTCTGATAGAAGAGGGAATATTAAAAATAATCAAAAAGAGGGAGTATCATGAACGGAAAAATTACGGTTGTCGCCCTGGGGCACAGAGCCCTGGGAACAACTCTGCCAGAGCAGAAAATCGCCACAAGACAGGCGGCAAAAGCCATTGCGGATCTTGTGGAGGAGGGGACCGGGGTGGTGATCTCCCACAGTAACGGACCGCAGGTGGGGATGATCCACACCGCCATGAATGAGTTCGGAAAGGCCCACCCCGATTACACCTTTGCGCCAATGTCCGTGTGTTCGGCCATGAGCCAGGGATATATCGGCTATGATCTGCAGAACTCCATCCGCGCGGAGCTGATTTCCCGGGGAATCTATAAGCCGGTTGCCACCGTTCTGACACAGGTGGTCATAGATCCGTACGACGATGCCTTCGCGGAACCGGAAAAGATCATCGGCCGTGTCCTTTCGGAGGAGGAGGCGGAGCTTGAAGAAGAAAAGGGCAATTATGTCACGGAGGTTTCCAAAGGGGCGTTTCGGAGGATCCTGGCGGCTCCGAGACCGCAGAAGATCGTCGAGATAGAGACGATTCGCACGCTTGCGGACGCCGGACAGATCGTCATTGCCGCCGGAGGCGGAGGGATCCCGGTAATGGAACAGGGAATCGACCTGCACGGCGCCAGCGCCATCATAGAAAAGGATCTGGCCAGCGGGCTTCTTGCCGAGGAATTGGATGCGGACACCCTTCTGATCCTCACCAGTGTGGAGAAGGTCAGCCTGAACCTTGGCGCCCATAATGAAGAGTTTTTGGATGTTCTGAGCGTCGAGGAGGCGAAGAAGCATATGGAGGCGGATCAGTTTGCGCCGGGCTCCATGCTTCCGAAATTTGAGGCGGGCATTTCTTTCATTCAGAAGGGAGAGGGACGCAGGGCTATCATCACGGATATCGCCCATGCCCGGAACGGATATCGGGAGAAAACAGGAACCATCATAAAGTAAGAATGTAATAATCTGCCAGAGCCTTGGTAGGGAGATAAAAGACTATGAAAAATATTGTTGCCTACGCGGAAACCGTTCTCGCCACATTTGAGGAACAGCCCTTTTGTCCTGTGGACAGTCTGATCCTGTCCTGGTTTTCCTATTACCGTTTCCCTGAGGAGATGGAGAAGATCCGGGAGTGGGAGGGGGTTCCTCTTCGGGAACTGTTCTGTGCGGAATATTTTGGCCTGCTTTTTGACGAGCTGTGGGATCCTGAAAGCAGCCGCAGGCTGTTTACCGCTCTGGCGGCAAGCCCCAGATTTCGCGGCGTTTTGGTCAAGGGCTTCACAGAGCGGATGGATGTAAAAAATGAAGAGCAATTTGCGGCGGTAAGCTTTCAGCTGACGCCCTCTCTTTGCTACGTGGCATTCCGTGGGACGGATGCTTCCCTCGTGGGCTGGAAGGAAGATTTTAACATGGCTTTTCAGACTCCGGTGCCCTCGCAGACGGCTTCCGTGCATTATCTGACGGAGGCCTTCCCGCACCTGGAGGGACAGATCCTTATAGGCGGCCACTCCAAGGGCGGCAATCTGGCCATTTATTCATCCGCCTTCTGCGAGCCTGCTTTGCAGGGCCGCATCAGCCGGGTGTATTCCCATGACGGCCCCGGCTTTTTAGAGGAGGTTTTGCAGACTCCCGGGTATTTAAGTATTTCAGATCGAGTAGAGAAGACGCTGCCCCAGTCATCCGTGGTGGGAATGCTGATGGAAAGCCGGAAGGATTTTACCATTGTGCAGAGCAGCAGCTTCAGTCTGTGGCAGCATAATCCTTTTTCCTGGGAGGTGGAGGACGGACAGTTTATTTTGAACAGACACCTGACAAATGAAGCCTTTTATCTGGATCAGACCCTGAATACCTGGATATGCCGGATGTCGAGAGAAGAAAGGGAACGTCTGGTGGATACTCTTTATGGAATTCTGGAGAGCTGCGACATTTCAAAGCCCTCGGAGATGGGGAAAAATATGCCGGCAATCCTTCGGGCCGCTTCCCAGTTAGACAGCAATACCCATGACTTTCTCATACATATATTAAAACATCTGGCAGCCCTGGGACTGAAAAATTTCCCGGAGCTGTTTAAAGTACGACGATCGGCAGAACCGAGCGGAACAGAGAAAGAAGAATAGATAAGGAAAAGCCGTCAGCTTACGCGGACGGCTTATTTCCTTAACTTTATTTGAGGGGGGAGATAGAGAGTGGTTTTCATCTATCCAAAACCCATTATAAAGAAGAAATGTGTGCAAAGTATGTCTGAAATCTGAAAGAAATCGAAAATTTATAAACAAAAAATAAAATCATTTTTGAAATGATAATTCCTGATTGTACTTTTACCCGGAAAATGGTAAGGTATATCCATCAGCTCCCTTTTCGGGGAGCGGTTGCGGTACGGCAAAAAACGGGACAGGCAGCGCGCCCGTTTTTTATTCTGAGCTGTACCGGTCTTAGTGCCGAATCGGCACAAATTTACACAAATTTTATGATAAATATTGCTGAAGGGAGTGGTGCCTGTGAATGTGAGCAGCCGTGTCTGAAACAAAGGACACTTGTGTATTTTTATGCAAATATACGGGCCGGCGCAGCCGGCCGGAGGAAAACAGGAGGATTTTTATTTTATGAAAAAAAGAATATGGTATCAGAGCGCGTTTCTGGCCGCACTGGGCTGTTTTGCCATACTGTTTTTTACAGTATTCTGCGAGGCGGCGGCTCCGGCAGTATATTCATCAGAAGAGAATGGGGCTTTGCCGGGTAATGCTTCCCTGCAAATGTCTGATGCGGTACTAAAGGCAGAGCTGTCCGAAGCGCCGGAAGAGACTTCCGGGCCGTCAATGGCGGAGGAAGCGGCGAAGGAAGAAGGAGGATCCGAGGGAGAATCGGAAGAAACAGCGGAAATAGAACCGTCGGAGACACCGGAGGAGCCGGTGCAGTCCGGGACGCCGGAAAAAGAGCCGGGATCCTCAGAGAGTGAGGCTGAACAGGGATCCTCGGAGACGCCGGAAGAAACGCAGGAGAATACGCCGTCGGCGGCTCCGGGACAGGTTTCCGGTGAAGAGACGAATAGCGCTGCT
Organism: uncultured Blautia sp.; assembly: GCA_964528895.1. Classification (GTDB taxonomy): domain Bacteria; phylum Bacillota; class Clostridia; order Lachnospirales; family Lachnospiraceae; genus Blautia_A. Next base: position 40,185 of record CAZGTY010000001.1, read on the forward strand.
GTGCCGGAGATCACGGAGACGCCCCCGGCGAAAATGGATTTTCGTCTGACTGTTACGGCGGACGAGGCGGAGATAAAGGCCGGAACCATGCTTTTGTATCAGGTAACTGTGGAAAACACCGGAGACTGCCATATCAGAAATCTGGAGATGGAGCCGGTGTTTCAGGACGGAAGCTTTTCCGGCGAATGGGAAGAGGCGCCGGGGCTTTCCGTTTATGAGAGTGGGGGCAGGGCCGTACTGGAGCTGCTGGAAAAGGGATGCTCGCGGGAGTTTCTTTATTATCTGAACATTCCGGAGGAACAGGAAAGCTCTGTCCTCTGCGCCTTTAGCGCAAGCGCGTCCTCGGAGGAAAATCCGGAGGCTGAGGCTTCCCGGATAAAAAAAGAGGTGGAGCTGGAAACGCAGGTGATCCCCCTGACAGTACAGTTTTCGGTGAAGAAAACGGCAGACAGGGCGCAGGCTGCGCCGGGTGACCGGATCACCTATCAGATATGTATCCGTAATACGGGGGAGCGCGTTCTTCATTCGGTGCTCACTACGGAACGTTTTTTAACGGAGGGGATAGAGGCGCGTTTTCTGGAACAGGAGGGCGTATTATTAAACGGCGCCGCTTCACAGGCGCTGATTTCCAGGATTGAACCGGGGGAAGCCGTGGGGCTTCTTGCGGAGGTGACCCTTCCGGAAAATATAACGGCGCAGGAGCTTATTAATGAGGTGTCCGTGGTGACAAAGGAAACCGGAGAAAGCGTTTACGAAGCCCGGTCCAGTGTGCAGGTGATATGTCCGGAGGAAAATTATCTGACGGACGTCCCGGAGAATTACAGCTCTGACGCGCAGAAGGCATCCACTCATCCCCAGACCTCCGACGGGTACTGCCCGGAGGTCTGGACAGGCGTTCTTTTTGCGTCTTTGGCTGCGGCAGCGGGTACAATTTGGAGGGTTAAAGGAAAAAGGAAACATTGAAATGGCAGATTAGGTGTGTTATTCTATAAATGAAATTTTGTGCGGATTGTGGGAGCGCGAAGCGCGGAACAATCCGGGAATCAGCTTTTGACGGGTAAATCATTTTATTGCGTGGAAATAGTCCATTCATAAATTTATGGAGGCAGAATATGAAATTATCATCCCTATTAGAACGGCTGGAATATACCTGTCTGCAGGGGGACGCAGACAGGGAGGTAACAGAGATCGTTTTTGATTCCAGAAAAGCAGTGAAGGACTGCCTGTTTGTCTGTATCCGGGGAGCCGTAGCGGACGGCCACAGGTTTGCGGCGGATGTGGCGGAAAAAGGGGCGGGCGTCCTGGTAGCAGAAGAGGCGGTGGATGTGCCGGAGGATGTGACAGTCATTCTGGTAAAGGATACCCGTTATGCATTTGCCTTTATTTCTGCCGCATATTTCGGATATCCGGCCGAAAGCCTGAAAACCATCGGAATTACCGGGACCAAGGGGAAGACCACCACAACCTATATGGTGAAATCGATCCTGGAAAATGCAGGATATAAGGTAGGGCTCATCGGCACCATCGAGGTGATCATCGGTGACAGGGCCATCCCCGCAGAGCATACCACTCCGGAATCCTATGAGATCCAGAAATATTTCCGTGAGATGGTGGACGCCGGCTGCGACGCTGTTGTTATGGAGGTTTCCTCCCAGGGGCTGATGCTCCACAGGACGCAGGGATTTACCTTTGATTTTGGCATTTTTACAAATATTGAGCCGGATCATATCGGACCGGCGGAGCACAGGGATTTCGAGCATTATCTTTCCTGCAAGTCCCAGCTTTTAAAGCAGTGTAAGGTGGGTATCGTAAACAGGGATGACGAGCATTTTGAACAGATTATCGAAGGCCACACCTGTACGCTGGAAACCTACGGATTTTCACCGGAGGCGGATCTGCGCGCGGAGAAGCCGCAGCTTGTGGGAGGAAAAGGCTATCTGGGTATTTCCTATCATCTGAAGGGAAAGCTTGATTTCCCGGTGGAGATCGATATTCCCGGAAAATTCAGTATTTATAATTCCCTTACGGCTATCGCTGTCTGCAGGCATTTCCGGGTTTCCAGGGAAAACATTATCAGCGCCTTAAAGACGGCTAAGGTAAAGGGCCGTATTGAAATGGTAAAGGTTTCGGATGAATTTACCCTGATGATCGACTATGCCCATAACGCCATGGCTTTGGAGAGTCTTCTTACGACCCTGCGGGAGTATCATCCCCACAGGCTGGTGTGCCTGTTCGGGTGCGGCGGCAACCGTTCCAGGCTGCGGCGCTATGAGATGGGCGAGGTTTCGGGAAAACTGGCGGATCTGACGATCATTACCTCGGATAATCCCAGGAATGAGGATCCCCAGGCGATTATTGATGACATCAAGATCGGCATGGCTAAGACGGACGGGAAATATGTGGAGATCATCGACCGTAAGGAGGCCATTGCATACGCCATCCATCACGGGGAGCCGGGGGATATTGTGATCCTGGCGGGAAAGGGCCATGAGGATTATCAGGAGATCAAAGGCAAAAAATATCCCATGGATGAGCGTGTGCTGATCGCGGATATTCTGGCAGGCAGATAAAATGATTTATGCGGATGTGATTGTGGATATTTCCCATGAAAAGCTGGACCGGAGCTTTCAGTACCTGGTTCCGGAGGAGCTTGAGAGGGATATCTGCGTGGGGATGGTGGTTTCCATTCCCTTTGGAAACGGCAACCGCCAGAGAAAAGGCTATGTGATCGGGCTTACGGATACACCTGCTCTTGATCCGGGCAGGATGAAAAGTCTCACGGCGCTGCGCAGCAGCGAGGAGACTACGGAGTCCAGACTGATCGCGCTGGCCGGGTGGATGCGGGAGCGTTACGGCTCCACCATGATACAGGCTTTAAAAACGGTTCTTCCCATACGGAATACGGTGAGAGCCAGAGAAAAGCGAAAAATCTATTTGAATATAGAGCAGGATAAGGCCCGGGAGCTGGCCGCCGAAATGGAGGGCGGCCGCTGCAGGGCCAGAGCCCGGCTGCTGTCGGCGCTGGCAGAAAAGGGCGAACTGGATTATACCCGGGCGGTCAAAGAACTGAAAATAACTCCCGGCGTCCTTAAGCCCCTGGAGGAGCAGGGCCTAATTCGGTTGGAGAGCAGCTATGCTCCTGTCACCGGGGCGGAGAAGGAGGATATTCGGGAAATTCCGGAGCAGCCCCTGAGTCCCGCCCAGAAACAGGCGGTGGATGAGATCCGGCGCGCATGGCAGGAGGCTCCCCTGCGGCCCGTGCTTCTTCACGGCGTGACAGGAAGCGGCAAGACAAGGGTATATATGGAGTTGATACAGGAAGTGACAGACAGGGGAAAGCAGGTGATCGTGCTGATCCCGGAGATCGCCCTCACCTATCAGACTGTTCGGCGGTTCTGCAGCCGTTTCGGGGATAAGGTATCGGTTTTGAATTCCAGACTGTCCCAGGGCGAGAGATATGAACAGTTCCGGCGCGCCAGACAAGGGGAGATCCGGATCATGGTAGGCCCCCGGTCCGCCCTGTTCACTCCATTTTCTGAGCTTGGACTGATTATTATAGATGAAGAGCATGAGGAAACCTATAAAAGCGAGAACAGTCCCCGCTATCATGCCAGGGAAACCGCCGTACAGCGGGCAGCTCTGGAGGGAGCCGGGATCGTTCTCGGTTCCGCTACGCCTTCCCTGGAATCCTACAGCCGCGCAATGGCGGGGGAATATGCCCTTGTAAGGCTTACGGACCGTTTTGGCAGGGGCGAGATGGCGCAGGTTTCCGTGGTGGACCTGAGAGAAGAGTTAAAGGCAGGAAACCGTTCCGTGCTCAGCCGGGAGCTGAAGCATGCCATCGGTGAACGGCTGAAGAGGCGGGAGCAGGTGATGCTGTTTTTAAACAGGAGAGGCTATGCGGGCTTTGTTTCCTGCAGATCCTGCGGGTATGTGGTGAAATGCCCCCATTGCGATGTTTCTCTTTCCGAGCACAGCAACGGACGGATGATCTGTCATTACTGCGGTTATGAGCAGGCGAAGGTGAAGCAGTGCCCCCAGTGCGGCTCCCCCTTTATCGGGGGCTTTAAGGCGGGCACCCAGCAGGTGGAACAGGTGCTGGGAAGGGAATTTCCCGGCGCCGCGGTCCTCAGGATGGACTATGATACCACCAGAAGCAAGGGCAGCTATGAGCGGATCCTGTCCGCGTTCGCACGTCACGAGGCCGACATTCTGGTGGGGACACAGATGATCGTAAAAGGACACGATTTTCCGGATGTGACCCTGGTAGGAGTGATCGCGGCTGACCTTTCTCTGAACGCGGCGGACTACCGGTGCGGAGAGAGGACCTTTCAGCTGCTGACACAGGCAGTGGGCCGTTCCGGCCGGGGCGGAAAGCCCGGCGAAGCCATCATCCAGACCTACCATCCGGAGCATTACAGTATTTCGGCGTCCGCAGAGCAGGATTATGAGCGCTTTTATCAGGAGGAGATCAGCTTTCGCGCGCTGCTGGATTATCCCCCCTGCGCCCATATGCTGGCGGTGCTTACATCCGGCGGGGACGAGGAGCTTCTGGAAAAGGGGACGCAATACATCGGAAAGTTTGTGAGGCATATTTATCCGGGGGAGGATCTTCATGTGATCGGCCCTGCGGCGGCCTCCGTTGGAAAGGTGAACGATGTGTACAAAAGGGTTCTTTATCTGAAGCATGAAAATGGAAGAACGCTCACTTCCATCAAGGATAAGATTGAAAAATATACGGAGATTAATTCCGGTTTCCGGAAAATATACATACAATTTGATTATAGCTGAGAAAAAAGGAGAAGATAAAATGGCGCTTAGAACCATCCGAACAGAGGGAGATCCCGTATTGAATAAGATAAGCAGATCCATCAGGGAAATGACCCCCAGGATCCGGGAGCTGATCGTGGATATGCTGGATACCATGTATGAAGCCATGGGAGTAGGGCTTGCGGCGCCCCAGGTGGGCATTTTAAAGAGGCTTGTGGTGATCGATGTGGGAGAGGGCCCCATCGTGCTGATCAATCCGGAAATTCTGGAGGCGTCCGGCGAGCAGACCGGTGATGAAGGATGTCTCAGCGTACCGGGGATGGCCGGACAGGTGACGCGCCCGAATTATGTAAAGGTGCGGGCTCTGGATATTGATATGAAAGAGGCGGAATACGAGGGGGAAGGCCTGCTTGCCCGCGCGTTCTGCCATGAGATCGACCATCTGGATGGAAAAATGTATACGGAGCTGGTGGAGGGAGAGCTCCATCGGGTTTCCGGCGAAGAGGATGGCGGGGAGCCTGATGAGGAAAAATAAGGGAGGGTTTTCATGAAAATTGTATATATGGGAACTCCGGATTTTGCTGTGGAGCCGCTGAAGGCTCTGGTACGGGCCGGGTATCAGGTGACGGCGGCGGTTACTCAGCCGGATAAGCCAAAGGGCAGGAGCAGGGTGCCGATTCCCACTCCTGTAAAAGAGGAAGCTGTAAAGCACGGTATTCCGGTCTGGCAGCCGGAAAAGGTGCGGGACCCGGAGTTTGTGGAGCTTTTGGAAAGCCTTTGCCCGGATATGATCGTGGTGGCCGCCTTCGGACAGATCATTCCGAAAAAGATCCTGGAGCTGCCGCGGCTCGGGTGTATTAATATCCATGCTTCTCTGCTTCCGAAATACCGGGGAGCGGCGCCCATTCAGCAGGCGGTTATTGACGGGGAAAAGGAGTCCGGCGTTACGATTATGAAAATGGGAACCGGCATTGACACCGGCGACATGATCGCAAGGATCGTCGTTCCCATTTCCCCGGAGGAAACCGGGGGAAGTTTATTTGATAAACTGGCCTCCGCCGGGGCAGAATTACTGATAAAGACGCTGCCGTCCATTGAGGATGGCACAGCTGTCTTTGAGAAACAGCCCGAGGAAAGCCCCACGCCCTACGCCGCCATGATCACGAAGCAGATGGGACTGATGGATTTTCACAAAAGCGCCGCGGAGCTGGAAAGGCTGGTGCGGGGACTGAATCCCTGGCCCAGCGCGTACACGTATCTGAGGGGAAGAGTTTTAAAGGTCTGGAGAAGCGCTGTGTCGGGGGAGAACACGGACGCGCCGCCGGGAACCGTCCTTGGAACCGATAAAGCAGGTATTCATGTGGCCTGTGCCGGAAGCGTACTGATTTTTACGGAGGTGCAGCTTGAGGGCAAAAAACGTATGAAAGCGGAGGATTTTCTGAGGGGATATCATCTGGAAGAGGGAACATTATTAATGAATCAAAGGGAGCAGAATTGAATAAGGAGTGAAAAAATGTACGGATATAGATATGGCTTTTTGGGATTTGACTGGACGTACCTGCTGTTGATCCTGGGTATGGTATTGTCTCTGGCGGCATCCGCCGGATTGAAGAGCACCTTCGCCAGATACCGGAAGGTGCGCAGCAGATCGGGCATGACAGGGGCGGAAACCGCCCACAGGATCCTGCGGAATGCGGGGATCTATGATGTGCAGGTGGTTGCGGTCAGCGGAAGCCTGACGGATCATTATGATCCCAGATCAAAAAGAGTTTGCCTGTCTCAGGATATTTACGATAAAACATCTCTGGCAGCAGTGGGAGTAGCCGCTCATGAGTGCGGCCATGCCATACAGGACGCCGCGCATTATGTACCGTTAAACCTGAGAAGCGCCATTGTGCCGGCAGCCAATATCGGAGCCAATCTTTCCTGGCCCGTCTTTCTGGTGGGGCTTATCTTGTCCGCGCGGCCCCTTGTGACAGCGGGGATTCTCCTGTTTTCTCTTGCAGTGCTGTTTCAGCTTGTGACTCTTCCGGTGGAATTCAACGCTTCCGGCAGAGCCCTTAAGCAGCTTCAGAGCAACGGGATCCTTGGAGCGGACGAGACAAAAGGCGCCCGTAAGGTCCTTGCCGCCGCCGCGCTCACCTATGTGGCGGCTCTTGCATCCTCCATTCTTCAATTACTGCGGCTGTTGATCCTATCCAGAGGAATGAGGGGCAGAAACGATGACTAATGGGGTTAATACAAGAGAAATGATACTGGAAATCCTGTTGGAGATCGAGGAGGAAGGACGGCACTGTCATATCGCTATCCGGAACGCGCTCTCCAAATACCAGTTTCTTCCCAGACAGGAGCGGGCGTTTGTCACAAGGGTCTGCGAGGGAACGCTGGAGTACAGGATACTCATCGATTATATCCTGGATTCTTTTTCCAGGATATCGGTGACGAAGATGAAGCCTGTGATCCGGGAAATTTTAAGAAGCGCCGTGTACCAGCTGAAATTTATGGACAGTGTGCCGGACAGCGCGGTGTGCAACGAGGCGGTGAAGCTGGCTCAGAGAAAGGGCTTCTATAATCTGAAGCCCTTTGTGAACGGCGTACTGCGCACAGTGGCCAGGGAAATGGACGAGCTTGCATATCCCTCCAGAGAGGAGGATCTTCTGCGCTATTTGTCCGTGAGGTATTCCATGCCGGAAAATATCATCAGCAGATGGCTGCAGGATTACGGAGAGGATATTACGGAGAAGATGCTGGCGGATTTTCTGGAGGAAAAGCCTGTGACTATCCGCTGCCGTACATACCTGAATACGCCGGAGGCGATTAAAAAGAGCCTGGAAGGGCAGGGCGTGAAAGTGGAGCCTGCGCCGTATCTTCCTTATGCATTCCGGATCTCGGGATTTAATCATATCCTCACCCTGGATGCTTTTATCCAGGGACGGATCCAGGTGCAGGATGTAAGTTCCATGCTGGTGGCGGAGATCGCGGCGCCAAAACGCGGCGACTATGTGATCGATCTCTGTGCGGCGCCCGGGGGAAAAAGCCTTCATATGGGTGATAAGATGGAGGGCTTTGGCACGGTGGACGCCAGGGATATCAGCCGGAGCAAAGTGGATCTGATCGAGGAAAACATTGCCAGAACCGGTTCTATCAATGTGCAGGCAAGGGTACAGGATGCAACGGTCTTTGATGTGGAATCGGAATGTAAGGCGGATATCGTACTGGCCGATGTGCCCTGCTCCGGTTATGGAGTGATCGGCAGGAAGCCGGATATCAAATACCGCTCCACCCCGCAGAAGCAGGAGGAACTGGTGATCCTGCAGAGAACCATTCTCAGCCGGGCGGCGGAATATGTGAAGTCCAGAGGGGCGCTCATATTCAGCACATGCACCATTGCAAAGGAAGAAAACGAAGAAAATATGTTATGGTTTTTAAATAATTATCCGTTCCGGCTGGAGAGCCTGGATGAACATCTGCCGGAGGAGCTTCGGGGCGAGACTACGGCGTTGGGGTATCTGCAGCTCCTCCCTGGAGTACACCGGACGGATGGATTCTTTATAGCAAAATTCAGAAGGAAATAACGGACTATGACGGATATAAAATCCATGACTTTGGAGGAGCTGAAGGAGCTGATGTCTGTCCTTGGGGAGAAGCCTTTCCGGGCAAAGCAGGCTTATAGCTGGCTTCATGAGCATATGGTAAGCTCCTATGAAGAGATGACAAATCTTCCGTCCGCACTGCGGGAAAAGCTTAAGGCGTATCCCATCACCGGACTTGAACCGGTGGACGTGCGGATCTCCCGTTTGGACGGAACGCGGAAATATTTGTTCCGGCTTGGCGACGGAAATGTGATCGAGAGCGTTTTTATGAGGTACAGGCACGGAAATTCCGTGTGCATTTCCTCCCAGGCAGGCTGCCGTATGGGCTGCCGGTTCTGCGCTTCCACCATCGGCGGACTTACCAGAAATCTTCTGGCCTCGGAGATGCTGGATCAGGTTTACCGGATCCGGAAGCTTACCGGGGAACGAGTATCGAATGTGGTGGTGATGGGAACGGGAGAGCCGCTGGACAATTACGACAATCTGCTGCGGTTCATACGCATACTTACGGGAGAGGGAGGCATACATATCAGTCAGAGGAACCTCACGGTTTCCACCTGCGGCCTGACGCCCCGGATATACGATCTGGCGAAGGAAAAGCTGCAGATGACCCTGGCGATTTCCCTTCATGCGCCGAATGACAAAAAACGGCGGGAACTGATGCCGGTGGCCAGACGCTACAGTATGGATGAGCTTTTGGAGGCGTGCAGATATTACTTCCGGGAGACAGGGAGACGGATCACCTTTGAGTACAGCCTGGTGGCGGGAGTGAATGACAGTCAGGAGGACGCCGCAGAGCTGGCGGAACGGATCAGAGGGATCAACTGCCATGTAAATTTAATACCCGTAAACCCCATCCGGGAACGGTCCTTTGTACGGTCCGGAAGAGAAGCCGTGGAGAGTTTTAAAATAAAACTTGAAAAATGTGGAATAAATGGTACTATTAGAAGAGAGATGGGCAGCGATATTGACGGTGCCTGTGGACAATTGAGAAAGACCTATATGGAAAAAACAGAAAGCGAGAAATGACATGAGGGTATATTCAGCAACAGATGTGGGTCAGAGACGGAAGCTGAATCAGGATTATGTATTCGCTTCCCTGGAACCTGTGGGGAATCTTCCGAATCTCTTTGTTGTTGCGGATGGTATGGGAGGTCACAATGCGGGAGATTATGCGTCCTCTCATGCGGTTCAGATTTTAGTGGACGAGATTCGGAAGGATGCGGATTTTAATCCGATCAGGGTGATACGTCATGCCATCGAGACTGCGAACACGGAAATCATAGAGCAGGCACAGAGCGATGCCCGGTATAAGGGGATGGGGACCACGATAGTGGTGTCTACGATCGTAGGAAATTACGCCTATGTGGCGAACGTGGGCGACAGCCGGCTTTATATTATTCAGGACGGAATTCATCAGGTGACAAAGGATCATTCGCTGGTTCAGGAGATGGTTCGTATAGGGGAGCTGCAGCCGGCGGAAGCCCGGAATCACCCTGATAAAAATATTATAACAAGGGCGCTGGGCGCAGAGCGAACGGTTGATATTGATTTCTTCGACATGAAGCTGGAGCCGGAGAGCACCATATTGATGTGCTCCGACGGACTGACAAACATGGTGGAGGACGCAAAGATCGAGGATATCATCACGGGCCAGTCAGAGAACCTGGAGAAAAAGGGAGAGAAGCTTCTGGCTGAAGCGAACTCCAATGGCGGAAAAGATAATATAGCGATTGTGCTGATTGAACCGTTTACAAATGAGGTGGAGAAATGTTAAAGACGGGAATGATCGTAGCGGAACGCTACGAAATATTAGGGAAAATAGGGTCGGGCGGAATGGCCGACGTCTATAAGGCCAAGGATCTGAAGCTGAACCGCTTTGTGGCGATGAAGGTCTTAAAGCCGGAATTCAGGGAGGATACCACATTTATCCGGAAGTTCAGAAGCGAGGCTCAGGCCGCGGCCGGACTGACACACCCAAATATTGTGAATGTATTCGATGTAGGTGACGATGAAGGCGTGAACTACATCGTAATGGAGCTTATTGAAGGTATCACTCTGAAGGAATATATTGCAAAAAAAGGCAAGCTTTCCATAAAAGAGGCTACCAGTATCGCCATCCAGGTTTCCATGGGGCTGGAGGCGGCGCACAGTCACGGTATTGTGCACCGGGATATCAAGCCTCAGAATATTATCATATCCACAGACGGGAAGGTGAAGGTGACGGATTTCGGCATTGCCCGCGCCGCATCGTCCAATACCATCAGCTCCAATGTGATGGGATCCGTGCATTACAGCTCTCCGGAGCAGGTACGGGGCGGCTATAGCGATGAGAAGAGCGACATCTATTCGCTGGGGATCACCCTGTATGAGATGGTTACGGGAAGGGTTCCCTTTGACGGGGACACTACGGTGGCCATTGCCATCAAGCACCTTCAGGAGGAGATGGTGCCGCCCAGCGCATATTCGGAGGATCTTCCCTACAGTCTGGAGCAGATCATATATAAATGTACCCAGAAAAGCGTAGGACGCCGCTATGATCGAATGGAAGAGGTCATTGCGGATCTGAAGCATTCGCTGATCGACCCTCAGGGCGATTTTGTGAAGCTTTCTTCCGGAAATAATGAGGGCAAGACCGTTGTCATATCGGACGAGGAGCTCGGTGAGATCAAGCATACGCCGAAGCAGGGTCATAAGGCGAAAACCTCCAAAAAGCCGCAGGTGGCACAGCTTGAGGCGGAGGAATACGGTACGGATTACGATGATACGGAAGAGGACCGTGATACCCGCAGGCGAGCGGCCGAGCGCAGGAGGCGCCGGGACAGGAGCAGGAGTATGCAGCGCATAGTCAGCATCAGCGCGCTTCTGATCGGGGCGATCCTTTTGATCGTGCTTATTATCTTCATCGGCAGAGCGGCGGGCCTGATCGGCGGCGATCAGGAGCAGGAGCAGCAGGTTTCCGCACAGCCCACCCAGGCGCCGGAGGATGACGGCCTGGTAGAGGTTCCGGATCTGGTAGGAAAGACGGAAGAAGAAGCAAAGCAGCTTGCCACAGACCGGAATCTTGGTACGCAGCTGATGGGCGAGGAGGCTTCTACCCAGGCGAAGGGTCTCATTTCCTCCCAGGATATAATGGCGGGAACCAGAGTGGAGGCATATTCCACCCTCAAATACTATATCAGCGCCGGGGCACAGGACGTGACCGTCCCGGATGTGGACGGACAGACTGGTATCCAGGCGAAGCAGACGCTGGAGGATCAGGGCTTTAACGTGGTGGTGCAGAAGGAGTACAGCGATACGGATGATGACGGCTATCCGCTGGTATATCCGGGTTATGCATCCTATACGACTCCCGAGGCAGGCTCCACTGCAAAATCGGGAGATTCGGTCACACTGATCGTGAGCCGCGGCGTGGATTATGGTGAAAGCGTGGAAGTACCCGATGTTGTGGGTATGGAAGAGGATGAAGCGATCACGACACTGGGCAAGTGGCTTGAGGTGGAGGTCGTGGAGGAACGCAGCGACAGTGTTCCCGCCGGACAGGTCATCTCACAGGATCCGGAGGCCTACTCCTATTCGGATCCGGATCAGGCCATGACCATCACCGTAAGTACCGGTGATCAGGAGCCGGGGGCAGATACGGATGGGCTGAGCGGAACGTCAGGCGCCACGACTGTGACCGATAACAGCGCCGCGGTGGCAGCCGGGGAAGTATGGAAATGCGATCAGACACTGAATACCCCGGATGGCTACACAGGCGGTCTGGTACGTCTGGAGCTTGTGCAGGAGGTTCAGGGGCAGCTTACCGCCAGTATGGTGGTGGACGGAAGAACCGTGACCTTCCCCTACGATCTGGATCTTACCGGAGCTCCGGGAATCAGCACAGGTCAGCTGATCATGTATGAGCAGATCAACGGAACCTACGAAAAGCTTGGTACTTATTCCATAACCTTTGAAAAGGTTGAGTAATGCATGCTGGGTAAAATAATAAAAGGTATCGCCGGATTCTACTATGTACATGGTGAGGACGGCAGAGTATATGAATGCAGGGCAAGGGGGATTTTCCGTAAGGATAATCAAAAGCCTCTGGTGGGCGACAATGTGGAGTTCACTGTGCTGGACGATAAGGAGCGGGAGGGAAATCTTGTGAGGATCCTTCCGAGAAAGAATTCCCTGATTCGTCCGGCGGTTGCCAATGTGGATCAGGCGTTTGTGATATTTGCCGTGGACAATCCCAAACCCAATTTCATGCTGTTGGATCGTTTTCTTATTATGATGAAGCGGTGCGGGGTGCCGGCAGTGATATGCTTCAACAAAGCGGATCTTCTATCCCCCGGGGAATGCGGGGAGCTTCTGGACATTTACCGCGGCTGCGGATATGCGGTTCTGGGCTGCAGCGTGAAGGATGGCTCGGGCATGGATCGGGTCCGGGAGATCCTGCGTGGAAAGACTACCGTGGTAGCCGGGCCCTCCGGTGTGGGGAAATCCTCTCTTACCAACCTTCTGCAGAGTTCCGTGCAGATGGAGACGGGAGAGATCAGCCGCAAGCTGAAGCGGGGGCGGCATACGACCCGGCATTCGCAGATCATTCCGGCGGCGGATCATACGTACATTGTGGACACGCCCGGGTTTTCCTGTCTGTATCTGGATGATATGGAGGAACAGGAGCTTAAGGAGTATTTTCCGGAGTTTGGGGAGTATGAAGGCCGCTGCAGATTTTTGGGCTGCCGTCACATACGTGAGCCGGACTGCGCTGTAAAAGAAGCCTGCCGGCAGGGGAAGATCAGTCCTGTGCGGTATGAAAATTATCTCGGATTATACGAGGAATTAAAAGATAAAAGGAGATACTAATTATGTATCAGCTATGCCCTTCTATTTTAGCGGCGGATTTTAACCGTCTGGGCGAACAGATAAAAATTCTGGAGGAGTCAGGTATTCAATGGCTTCACATCGATGTGATGGATGGAGATTTTGTTCCGAGTATTTCCTTTGGGATGCCGTTGATCCGTTCTATCCGTAAGGAATCAGGTCTGTTTTTTGACGTGCATTTAATGGTGACTGCCCCGGAGCGCTATATACAGGATTTTGCCGAGTGCGGGGCAGACTCTATCACAGTTCATGCGGAAGCATGTGAGGATCTGGAGCTTGCCATAGAGCTTATGCGGGACGCCGGCGTAAAGGCGGGCGTTTCTATAAAACCGGCCACACCGGTGAACGACATCAGCCATCTTCTGGGGGATGTGGATATGGTGTTGATCATGACCGTTCAGCCGGGCCTGGGCGGACAGAAATATCTGGATGAATGTACGGAAAAGATCGCGGAGCTGAAGGAACTGATCGTTGCGGATGATCTGGATGTGGACATTCAAGTGGACGGAGGTATCAATGATGATACCCTTGAGACCGTCATGAGGGCCGGAGCGAACCTGATCGTTTCGGGCTCCGGCGTTTTTGAGGGAGATATCCGGAAAAACGTAGACAGGCTCCGTAAGAAAATGGAGGCAGTTCGCAGAGAGATCGAGTAAATAAAATGATGTTTGATACGGTGATTGTAAGCGGGGGCAATATCGACAGGGATTTTGTCCTCGATTTTTTGGGGAAATTAATTGATGCGCAGGGGCGGGATGCCCTCTGTATCATAGCCGCGGACAGAGGCCTGGAATTTTTTATGAATACGGGGATTTATCCGGATATGGCCGTGGGGGATTTTGACAGTCTGTCAGATCCGGGAAGGAGTTATCTGCAGGTCTGCGATACGCAGATGGGCAGGATGAGAGTGGTTCGCCTGAAGCCGGAGAAGGATGATTCCGATACGCAGGCGGCAGTGGATATGGCTATCCGGCAGGGCTCCGGAAGCATAGTGATATTTGGCGCTACGGGAAGCCGCCTGGATCATGTGCTGGCAAATCTCGGCCTACTTTCTTATGGGGCTGAGAGAGGCGTTTCCGTCACTCTGGCCGACCGGAATAACCGGGTGAGGCTCATCGGCCGGGAAACGGTTCTGAAAAGGGAGGAGCAGTTTGGGAATTTTGTTTCTTTTTTTCCGGTGGGCGGCGATGTGCCGGGGCTGACGCTCAAGGGCTTTAAGTATCCCCTGGACAGGCATTATCTGAGAGCTTCGGACAGCGGACTGACCGTAAGCAATGAAATTACGGAGCCGGAGGCCCGGGTCACCTATGAGAGCGGCAGCCTTCTGATGATCATGAGCCGCGACTGACCGCCTCACTTCCCCCAAAGGGCCGGCAACGTCGGAGACGGAACAATGTTTCCTTTATGCCGTCAATATTTCTGTCTCTTAACGCAGAATCGATTCGGGATTTTCCATGCTTGAACGATTTCCCGGCCAGCTATCTTTTATTGCAGTGAGAATTTTCGAAACTCGCGGATACCGGCCGTTATCGGAACCGCTCAGACACCGAAAATTCCCCTGCCTGATAGCTATCCGGGAAATCGAAAAGCATTGAAAAATCCCTCATAAGCTTCTGCTTATAAGAAACAGAAAATTGACGGCTTAAAAAAATGATCTGCCGTCTCCGGCGCGGCCGGTCCTTTGGGGGAGATGAGACGGCGAGTCGTGATTCATGGCCATCAGGTGGGTTGCGCATTTAGCGGTTTTTTGGTAGAATATACAGGAAAGTGATTAGATAAAAAGGAGAATCATATATATTATGAAGCTTGGTATCGTGGGACTTCCGAATGTAGGAAAGAGTACGTTGTTTAATTCCCTGACAAAGGCAGGTGCGGAATCCGCAAATTATCCATTCTGTACCATTGATCCAAATGTGGGTATCGTCACCGTACCGGATGAGAGGCTGACGCTGCTGGGGGATTTTTACCATTCAAAAAAGGTGACCCCTGCGGTGATCGAATTTGTGGACATTGCGGGGCTGGTAAAGGGCGCCTCCAGGGGAGAGGGCCTGGGGAACCAGTTTCTGGCCAATATACGCGAGGTGGACGCCATTGTCCATGTTGTCCGCTGCTTTGAGGATTCTAACGTAATACATGTGGACGGCAGCATCAACCCATTGCGGGATATAGAGACCATCAACCTGGAGCTGGTATTCTCCGATCTGGAAATTCTGGAGAGAAGAACCGCCAAGGTGACCAAGACTGCCCGCATGGATAAAACGGCTGCAAAAGAGCTGGAATTTCTGAAAAAAATAAAAGAGCATCTGGAAGGGGGAAATCTGGCGATCACCATGGAATTATCCGGTGAGGACGAGGAAGGCTGGATGAGTACCTATAACCTGCTTACGGCAAAGCCGGTGATCTACGCGGCAAACGTGGCGGAGGACGATTTGACAGATGACGGAGAATCCAGCGCGTTTGTGCAGGAGGTCCGTAAATACGCATCCGGGCAGAACAGCGAAATGTTTGTGATCTGCGCACAGATCGAGCAGGAGATCGCAGAACTGGATGACGATGAAAAGAAAATGTTCCTGGAGGATCTGGGGCTTAAGGAATCCGGTTTGGAGAAGCTGGTAAAGGCAAGCTATCGTATTCTTGGACTTATGAGCTTCCTTACATCCGGAGAGGATGAGACTCGAGCATGGACCATCAGGATCGGTACAAAGGCTCCCCAGGCTGCGGGAAAGATTCACACGGATTTTGAGAGGGGCTTCATTAAAGCTGAGGTTGTCAATTACCGGGACCTTCTGGACTGCGGCTCCTATGCAGGGGCCAGAGAAAAGGGCCTGGTTCGCATGGAAGGAAAGGAATATGTTGTACGGGACGGAGATGTGATCCTATTCCGCTTTAACGTATAACGAGGGTATTTTATGGATATGTCAGTTTGTTTTCCGAATATAAATATTACCATAGATTATTTACCGTCCTCCTTTTACATTATGGGAGTCCAGTTTCCGATCTACGGTATTCTGATCTGCGCAGGCATGCTGCTTGCTCTGGCTTACACGATCCTGGAGGCAAAGCGGCAGCATGAGAACCCCAATCACTATCTGGAAACCATGA
The DNA here is from genome assembly GCA_964528895.1 of uncultured Blautia sp. Taxonomy (GTDB): domain Bacteria; phylum Bacillota; class Clostridia; order Lachnospirales; family Lachnospiraceae; genus Blautia_A. Next base: position 56,519 of record CAZGTY010000001.1, read on the forward strand.
TCATCGCTCTCATAGGGGGCCTGATCGGATCGCGCCTTTGCTATGTGTTGCTGTCCTGGAGCCTGTACAGAGGGAATATCGCCCAGATGGTGAATATCCGAAACGGCGGTATGACCATTTACGGAGGCCTGCTGGGCGGCGTGCTGTTTGCCATGATTTACTGTAAGCTGCGTAAATTTTCTTTTTGGAAAATGGCTGATATTGCGGTTCCCGGCATCCTGATCGTCCAGCTTGTGGGAAGGTGGGGGGACTTTTTTAACAGAAGCTCCTTCGGGGAGTACACGGATGGCCCGCTGGCTATGCGGCTTCCCTTGTCCACTGTGCGGGCGGAGGAAGTGACGGCGCTGATGCGGGAGAATCTTCAGTCCATCGATGGAGTTTCCTATATACAGGTTCATCCCACATTTCTGTATGAGAGCCTCTGGTGCCTGCTTTTGTTCCTGGTGCTGTCGGCCGTCGAAAGACGGAAAAAGTTTACCGGTGAGATTTTTATGCGCTATCTTTGCGGATACGCTTTCGGGAGAATTTTTATTGAATGGCTTCGCACGGATAAGCTGATGATCCCGGGAACCAATATTTCCGCGTCTCTGGCAGTCTCCGTCATATTGTTCGTGCTTTTTGGGATCATGGTGCTGGTACGGAGGGCGATGGTAAAGAAGCGTGCGGAGTTCTGGAGGAAAAGAAGAGAAGAGCGCTATGAGGCCGGGAAGGATGAAGCGGCGGATCCGGACGATGAGGAGTGGAAGGAGATTCTGAAAGCGGCGCAGACCAGCAGGACCGAAAGCAAAATGGAGCCGCAGCCTGAAAAAGCGACTGAGAGTGCGGAGGCTTCTGAGAGCCTCAAAGAGGCGGAAAGCGGCGTGGAATCGGAAAAAGCGGAATCCGTGAGGGAGCCCGGGAAACCGGAGGCATCTGAGAAACCGGGAGATCCCGAAGAACCGGAAAGCGGCGTGGAATCGGAAAAAGCGGAATCCGTGAAGGAGCCCGGGAAACGAGAGGCATCTGAGAAGCCGGAGGATCCCGAAGAACCGGATGGGATATCTGAAAAGGCTCCGGAGGTATCAGAAGATTCCGAGCCTGAAGGAATTTACCGGACCGTGGGGATGCCGGAGTTTCTGAAAATGCCGGAAATCCCCAAAATGCCGGAGATCCCCGGGACTATGGAAATTTTAAAGGGAGATCATACGGAGGAAGACGTCCCGGAGGATGAAACGCCCGTGGAAGAATCCAGCCAGGAAGAAAACCGGGTATGAGTTTCCTGCAGAAAAAGTGATGTAAAGCTTTCTGAAGTGTCATGGATTACATAAGTATACAGAGCGAACAGACGTGCTGTCGGTGGAATGACCACCGGCAGTTTTTTTACTTACAGGAAAGTTCAGGATGGCAGGATTAAAAGGTATTTTGCCCTCTTTGATACCGGATTGCTCCGCACTATGTGCTCCCGCAATCTTCAAAACATAATCCTCAAAACATTCATAATCCGCTCATTTTTCTGCGAAAAATGGCTTCTTATTCATGTTTTGGCGGGCACCAGGTTCAAAAATCCTTTCGCAAGCAAGCTTGCATCGGATTTTCGATCTTTTGACTCTGATATCAAGTTTATGAAATAATTAAAAAAAACACAGATTCCTACTTGTAATTTTCAGGTAAATGGAGTAGAATGGGTTCATAAGTGGTGGAAAGTGGAGAATAGTGGTGCTAAATGGGGGCTGGGTGGCGAACTCAGCCGGGCTTACACCGTAGGGGCGCGAAGGGGAGAATCGTGCTCCAGAGAGTAGGTGAGTTATATGTTCATGGGAGAATACAATCATACGATCGACGCGAAGGGGCGTCTGATTATCCCGTCTAAGTTTCGCGAACTCTTAGGGGAAGAGTTTGTCCTGACGAAGGGGCTGGATGGTTGCCTTTCCATTTATCCTATGGATGAATGGGAAGCCTTTGAAGAAAAACTCAGAGCATTACCACTTACAAACAAAAGCGCCAGAACCTTCTCACGATTCTTTGTGGCAGGGGCCACCAGCTGCGAACTGGACAAGCAGGGGAGAATTCTCGTACCGCAGACGCTTCGGGAATTCGCTGGTCTGGATAAAGATGTGGTGCTCACGGGAAACCTGAACAGGATTGAGGTTTGGAGCAAAGAAAAGTGGAGCGAGAACTGCAATTATGACGATATGGACAGCATTGCGGAGAGCATGATGGAAATGGGTATCGTCATCTGAGCGTCACGCCAAAAGAAATCCAACAGGAGACGGATATGGAATTTAAACACAAATCTGTGTTACTGGAAGAGACGATCGAAGGCTTAAGGGTAAGGCCGGAGGGAATCTACGTGGATGGTACTTTGGGAGGAGCGGGACACGCCTTAAGGGTGTGCGAATTACTTTCTGCCAAGGGGAGATTTATTGGTATAGATCAGGACCAGGGTGCAATAATTGCTGCGGGTGAAAGATTAGCCGCCTACAAGAGTCAGGCGACAATCATTCGCAGCAATTATTGTTACATGGTCAATGAACTGAAAGCCCTGGGAATCCATCAGGTGGACGGGATTCTTCTGGATCTGGGAGTTTCCTCCTATCAGCTGGACAATGAGGAACGGGGTTTTTCCTATCGTTTTGACGGGCCGCTGGACATGCGTATGGATCTGCGCCAGAGTATGACCGCCGGTGATATCGTAAACGGATATGAGGAAAAAGAATTGTACCGGATCATCCGGGATTACGGAGAAGATAGATTTGCGAAGAACATCGCGAAGCACATCGTAATGGCGAGGGAGGAGGCTCCCATCCGTACCACTGGCGAGCTCACGGAAGTCATACGGCGGGCCATACCGAAGAAGATACAGGCAGCGGGGGGACATCCCGCCAGGCGGACGTTTCAGGCCATTCGTATTGAGCTGAACAGGGAACTGGAGGTCTTAAAGAACTCCCTGGACGGCATGATCGATATGCTGGGAGACGGAGGCAGGCTTTGCATCATCACCTTCCATTCGCTGGAGGACCGCATTGTAAAAGATGCATTCCGGAAAAATGAAAATCCGTGCACCTGCCCTCCGGAGTTTCCGGTGTGCGTATGCGGAAAGAAACCAAAGGGGAAAGTCATCACAAGGAAGCCGATCCTTCCCGGTGAAAAAGAGATAGAAGAAAATCCGCGTTCCAAGAGCGCGAAGCTCAGAATATTTGAACGGAGAGCGGAAGCGGACAGCTGATTCAGAAAGCAGTGAGGCAGAATATGGCAAGTGGGGACAGAAGGGCGGCAGCCAGAAGAAACGTAAACCGAAACAGCAGAGGAATGTATGTGGACGGAAATACGGTGAGAAGATTGCAGGAATCTCCGGCAAGACCGTATCCGCCGCAGACGCAGCCGGTCAGAAAGCGGAGACCGAAAGCGGCCCCGGACAGCCGGAGGGCTGTGGAAAACCGTCCGCTCAGCGTACAGGCGCAGAAAAACAGGGAGAAGGCAAAGAGCATGAGTCCTGGCTTTGTTCTGTTTCTGGCGGCGGTATCTGTGGCAGTGCTTTTTGTATGCATTTATTATCTGCAGCTGAAATCTGAAATTACCAGCAGCATGAAGAATGTGGCAAGCCTTGAGGCGGAGCTGACCGAGCTTCGCGAGGATAACGATGCTTACGAAAGTCAGGTGACATCAAGCGTAGATCTGAACAGAATTAAAAAAATAGCCATCGGCAGTCTTGGGATGAAATATCCTTCTGAGGATCAGATCGTAACCTATACGACTGCAAGGAGCAGCTATGTGAGGCAGTATCAGGATATTCCTGAAACCAGGTAGGTGATCATTTGAAAAACGCCAGAAAGAAAACGAGAAAAAAACCTCAAAAAAAAATAAATTATCAGATGCGGAAAAAGCTGGTGATACTCTTCGGCGGAGTATTGCTGGCTTTAGCCTGCTTAATGCTGAGACTTACCTATATCAACGCAAAGAGCGGAAATAAATATAAGAAACAGGTATTGAGTCAGGCGCAGCAGAAATATGAAAGTCGTGTCCTCCCGGCCAAGCGGGGAGATATCTACGACAGAAACGGAAATTTACTGGCTACGAGCAATAAGGTATATAATGTGATCCTGGACTGTAAGGCCGTAAATTCCGATGTGGATTATGTGGAGCCCACCATCCGTGCGCTTACGGATATCCTGGGTCTGGATGAGGATGACATCCGGACCAGGCTGACCAGTGAATCCACGAAGGAAAGCCAGTATCAGATTCTGAAAAAAGAGCTGTCCATGGACGAAAAGAAGACATTTGAGGAATATCTGGATATTCCCGAGGACAGCGAGATGACGGAGAGCGAGCGGAAGGAACGTGAAAATGTAAAGGGAGTCTGGTTTGAAGAGGATTATCTGCGCATTTATCCCTTCGGTGACCTGGCCTGCGATACCATAGGCTTTACCTTTGCCCGGGATACGGCCGACTGGGGCCTGGAGGGATATTACAACAGCACTCTGACAGGCGCGGACGGCCGGCAGTACGGATATTTCAATACGAACGCGGATGTGGAGCAGACGATCATCGAGCCCACAAACGGTATGAGCATAGAGACTACCATAGATGTGGGCGCCCAGCAGATCGTGGAGAAGTGGGTAAACGCCTTTAACGAGGCTATGGGAGCGGAAAATGTGGGCGTTATTGTGGAGGATCCCTCCACAGGAGAAATTCTTGCCATGGACGGCGGGGACCGTTATGATCTGAATGAGCCCAGAGACATGTCCAATATATACTCGGCGGAAGAAATCAAACAGATGAATGACGCGGAAACGGTGGACGCGCTGAATTCCATGTGGAGCAATTACTGTATTACGGACGCCTATGAGCCCGGTTCCGTCGTTAAGCCCATAGTCATGGCCTCTGCTCTGGAAAAGGGCAAGATCAATGAGGATGATACGCTGGATTGTGACGGCGGGCAGGCTTTTGGCGTAAACGGCGATCCCTATATCAAATGCTCCGCTTATCCGGATGCTCATGGGACGCAGACGCTGGGGGAGGTCATTGCCAATTCCTGCAATGACGCCATGATGCAGATAGCGGCCAGGATGGGAAAGGAGCAGTTTATCAAATCCCAGAGCCTGTTTAATTTCGGAACACGAACCGGTATTGACCTCCCCAACGAGGGAACCGGAATCATACACACAACGGATACGATGGGCGAGACGGAGCTTGCCTGCTCCGCTTTCGGGCAGGGCTTTACTTGTACCATGATACAGGAGATCAACGCAATATGCTCCATCGTCAACGGAGGGTATTATTATCAGCCTCATCTGGTGACAAAAATCAAGGATTCCAGCGGCGGTATTGTGAAAACGATCACACCCACCCTGTTAAAACAGACGATCTCTACGGGCATTTCTTCGGATATCCGCTCCTATATGCAGATGAGTGTGGAGCAGGGTACCAGCCGTCACAGTAAGGTGGAAGGATACAGCTCAGGCGGTAAAACGGGTACGGCTGAAAAGCTGCCCCGTGGAAACGGAAAATACCTGGTTTCCTTTGTGGGCTTCGCTCCTGTGGAAACCCCGAAGGTGGTAATCTATGTGGTTGTGGACGAACCGAATGTGGAGGATCAGGCAAACAGCGTATATGCGCAGTATATTGCACAGGGAATCCTGTCAGAATTGCTCCCCTACCTGAATGTGACGCCGGACGAGGCCGAGGACGGCTATGTGCCTGAGACGGAGACCTGGGAAGGCTTCAACGGGCATTTGAAGAGCGTTTCCGGTACGGAAGTGGATTCGGAAGGAAATATGGTGGATGCGGAGGGAAATCTCATCGATATGGACGGCAACCGCATTGATGAACAGGGATATCTGTTAAACGACGACGGTGAGCGCCGTGTCAATGATGACGGCGAATACATCCTGTCAGAAAACCTTACGGGGGTTCCGGCCAGCGAGGAGGCGGTTTCCGACACCAGCGTTCCGGCGCCTCTGGAAGACGACACGGATCCCATTCAGGGAAATAACATGGAAAGCGACGGAATTACCAACGAGGAGGCAGGTCTGGAATAGCTGTAATGAGGAGGACGTCTCGGAACAGCGGTTCTATACGGGCATTTGGCAGAATAATGAAGGAATAGACCCGCAGGGATAAGTCATATATTAATGTGACGATCTCTGCGGGGTTTTTTATGAAAAAAAATATGACCTGCCATAAGAAAAAGGTCTGGGTAGTATTTCTCTGCTGTGTGGTCATGCTTTTGGGACTGATCGGGCGGCTGATATATCTTATGGGTTTTCGTTCAGATTACTATTATGAAAAGGCACAGGAGCTTCATGAGAGAGAACGGGAGATCAAAGCTGCCCGCGGGAAAATTCTGGACGCCCGGGGAAAGGTGCTGGCTGACAATCGGACTGTCTGTACCATTTCCGTGATCCACAGCCAGATACAGGATGCGGAGCAGGTGACGGAGATCCTTTCGCGGGAGCTGGAAATGGATGCGGAGAAAGTCCGGGCCAGAGTGGAAAAGGTATCCTCCATCGAACGTATTAAAACAAATGTGGACAAAGCTGCGGGAGACGCGATTCGAGAATATAATCTGGCAGGCGTAAAGGTGGACGAGGATTACAGGAGGTATTATCCTTTTGGGACACTGGCGTCCAGGGTACTGGGATTCACTGGCGGGGACAATCAGGGAATCATTGGCCTGGAGGTGAAATATGAGGATATACTTGCCGGAACACCGGGAAAGATACTCACCACCACAGATGCCCGGGGCATAGAGATCGATGAAATCGGGGAAAGCCGGGAGGATCCTGTGGCCGGAAGCAATCTGCAGATCAGTCTGGACGTCAATATCCAGGAATATGCGGAACAGGCGGCAAAAAAGGTCATGGAGGAAAAACAGGCGGATCGTGTCTCTATCCTGCTCATGAATCCCCAGAACGGAGAAATTTATGCCTGTGTCAATGTTCCGGAGTTTGATCTGAACGACCCCTTTACCCTGAATAGTCCGGTGGATACGGACGATATGACAGAGCAGGAAAAGCAGGATCTTCTGAATCAGATGTGGCGGAATCCATGCCTGAACGATACCTATGAGCCGGGCTCTACCTTTAAGATCATCACCATGTCCGCGGGTCTTGAGGAGGGCGTTGTGTCCACAGAGGACCGGTTTTACTGTCCGGGCTACAAGGTGGTGGACGACCGGAGGATCCACTGTGCCAACAGAAACGGGCATGGCTCTCAGAGCTTTGTGGAGGGAGCGGAAAATTCCTGCAATCCGGTGTTTATCGAGGTGGGGCTGCGGTTGGGAATTGATGCGTATTATAAGTATTTCCGGCAGTTCGGGCTCTTAAAGAAAACGGGCGTGGATCTGCCCGGCGAGGCAGGCACCATTATGCATAAAAAAGAAAATATGAAAAATGTGGAGCTGGCTACGGTTGCCTTCGGCCAGTCCTTTCAGATAACGCCCATTCAGCTTGCCGCTACTGTCAGCGCCCTGATCAACGGGGGAAATCGGGTGACTCCTCATTTTGGGATCAATATTCAAAATGAAGAAGGCACCGTGATAAAAAAGCTCGATTATCCGGTGGAAACGGGCATTGTATCTGAGGAAACCTCCGGAACGGTGCGGTATATTCTGGAAAAAGTAGTGTCAGAGGGGACCGGCAGGAACGCACAGGTGGAGGGCTACACGGTGGGGGGAAAGACAGCCACGTCCCAGACGCTCCCCAGGAGCGCCAACCGTTATATCTCCTCTTTTCTGGGATTTGCTCCCGCGGAAGAGCCCCGGATACTGGGCCTTTGCATTATTCATGATCCCCAGGGCATCTATTACGGCGGTACCATCGCCGCGCCGGTTATCCGGAATATTTTTGAAAATGTACTGCCCTATCTTGGAATTGAAAGGGTTGATAATTAGGGGAAAAAGCCTTATACTATTAAAGGCATTGAATTCGATGCATTAGAAAACGAAAGAAATTGATGAGGTGCGAGGATGAATTATGAAGTTGTGATTCCGGTGCTGATTTCCTTCGGAATCAGTCTTGTGTTAGGACCCATTATCATTCCATTTCTCAGACGGCTGAAAATGGGGCAGACGGAGCGCGTGGACGGCGTTCAGTCCCATCTGAAAAAGGCGGGGACGCCTACCATGGGGGGAGTGATCTTTCTGATCGCAGTGACAGTGACCTCCCTGTTTTATGTGAAGGATTATCCGCGGATCGTCCCGGTGCTTTTTCTGACGCTGGGATTTGGGATCATCGGATTTCTGGACGACTACCTGAAGGTAGTGCTGAAGCGTTCGGACGGCCTGCTTCCATGGCAGAAATTTTCCCTGCAGCTGATCGTAACGGGGATTTTTGCCTTTTATCTGATAAAATATACGGATATTTCTCTGAGCATGCGGATTCCTTTCTGGAGCGGCTATTACCTGAACATGGGCTGGCTGGCGGTTCCCGTGCTGTTTTTTGCTGTACTTGGAACGGTAAACGGCGTGAATTTTACCGATGGCCTGGATGGACTTGCCTCCAGCGTTACTCTGATCGTAGCCGTGTTTTTTGCAGTCGTTTCCATTGGCCTGAATTCCGGTGTGGAGCCCGTTGCCTGCGCGGTGGTGGGCGGCCTGATGGGATTTCTGTTGTTTAACGTGTACCCGGCCAGGGTATTTATGGGGGACACCGGATCTCTGGCGCTGGGCGGCTTTGTGGCGGGCATTGCCTATGTTATGCAGATGCCCTTGTTTATCATTCTTGTGGGCTTTATTTATCTGGTGGAAATCCTTTCCGTGATCATACAGGTATCTTATTTTAAAGCGACCCACGGCAGGCGGATTTTTAAAATGGCTCCCATTCATCATCATTTTGAGCTCTGCGGATGGTCGGAGACGAGGGTGGTAACAGTTTTTTCCATAATTACGGCTATCATGTGCCTGCTGGCGCTGTTGGCACTGTAGGAGGCAGAGAGAATGGAACTGAAGGGAAAAAAGGTTTTAGTGTTCGGCGCGGGAAAAAGCGGGATCGGATCATGTAATCTGCTGATCAGGGCTGGCGCGCAGCCGGTTTTATACGATGGAAATAAAGCTTTGGACAAAGAGGCGGCGCTACATAAAATAGAAGGAGATTATTCTCTGGAGATTTATGCGGGAGAGCTGCCGGATGAGGTGAAGGAGAATCTGGATCTGGTGGTGTTAAGCCCGGGTGTTCCTGCGGATCTTCCCATAGTGAAGGGCTTTAATAAGAGGGGAATCCCGGTGTGGGGCGAGGTGGAGCTGGCCTATCAGGCCGGACGGGGCGAGGTCCTTGCCGTCACCGGAACGAATGGAAAGACTACCACCACGGCCCTTTTAGGTAAGATCATGCAGGATTTTCGTGATTCTGTTTTTGTGGTGGGAAATATCGGTACTCCATATACCTCAAGAGCGCCGGAAATGAAAGAGGATTCTGTGACCGTAGCGGAGATCAGCAGCTTTCAGCTGGAAACCATTCAGGATTTTGCGCCGAAGGTGAGTGCGATTTTGAATATCACGGAGGATCATTTAAACCGTCACCACACCATGGAGGAATATATCCGTGTAAAGGAGCTGATCACAGAGAATCAGAAACAGTCGGATACCTGTGTGCTGAATTATGAGGATGAGGTTCTTCGGGAGTTTGGCAGGCATTGTGTTCCGAAGACGTTTTATTTTTCCAGTATACGTCCATTGGATGAGGGGATTTATCTGGAGGGCGGTCAGATCATACTCCGCATCGGCGGAGAGGAGATCCCGGTGGTGAAAACCTCTGAGCTTAAGCTTTTAGGACAGCATAATTTTGAGAATGTGATGGCTGCGGTCGCCATGGCCTTTGCTGCGGACGTACCGATGGAGAGCATCCGCAGGAGTATCTGTGAGTTTACGGCTGTGGAGCACAGAATTGAGTATGTGACGGAGAAAAAGGGCGTCGTTTATTACAATGATTCCAAGGGAACAAATCCGGATGCCGCTATCAAGGGCATTGAAGCCATGAATCGCCCCACGTTGCTCATCGGCGGGGGCTATGATAAAGGCTCCGGCTATGATGAATGGATCCGGGCATTCGGAGGAAAGGTTCGTTATCTGGTACTGATCGGCCAGACAAAGGAGGCCATAAGGTCTGCGGCGGAGCGTCTGGGTTTCAAGAACAGCGTGCTCTGCGAAGATCTGGAGGAAGCGGTGAAATTCTGTGCGGAGCATGCCAATCCCGGAGATGCGGTGCTTCTTTCTCCCGCTTGCGCAAGCTGGGGGCAGTTTGACAATTATGAGCAGCGGGGCGACATGTTTAAGGAGTATGTGAGACAGCTGTAAAAATGCGGAGGGCTATGTACATGGTCTTATTTCCCGTTTAGTCCGAATTCTTTGAGAATCTGCTCATGGCAGGCGTTTCCCAGAGCTCAGGTTTATGAAAGCAGATTTAAGGAATATGAGGAAGACGATAGAAAAAATATTGGCGGAGAGAGGATAATAAGTATGATTCATAATCCGGTTTTTAAGGGATTTAATCCGGACCCCTGTATTTGCAGAAAAGGCGCTGATTATTATGCGGCAGTATCCTCCTTTGAATGGTTTCCCGGAATTCCCGTGTACCATTCGAGAGATTTGAAAAACTGGGAGCTGTATACCCATGTGCTGACGGATGATCATAAGGTGAATTTGCGGAAATTGCCGTCCGCCAAGGGTATCTGGGCGCCCTGTCTGACCTATTGTCAGGAGGAGGAACTGTTTTACGTGGTATATGGCGTGATGAATTCCATGAATGCCAGATACTTTGATGTAAATAATTATCTGATCACAGCAGCGGATATCCGGGGGCCATGGAGCGAACCGATATATCTTCATTCAGCAGGGTTTGATGCGTCCATATTTCATGATGATGACGGAAGAAAATGGGTCGTTTCGCTGGAATGGGAGACGAGAGAGGGATATGAAAAGCCGGGGGCTATCTGCATGGCTGAATATTCTCCGGAGAAAAAAGAGATCGTGGGCTATCCTGAGCGTATCTGGATGGGCGGAACGGACAGAGGATGCATAGAAGCGCCTCATCTGACGAAAAGGAACGGCTATTATTACATTATGTGTGCGGAAGGCGGAACGGGCTACAATCATTGCGTGACTATGGGCCGGTCCGGGAATATATGGGGACCTTATGAGGGGGATCCGGAGAATCCGATCGTGACATCGGCGCCGGGGAAATCCTTTGAAAGGCAGGATCCGGATCATCTGAAGCCCCGGTATTATAATCCGGCTTCGACCCTTCAGAAATCCGGCCATGGAAGCTATGTGGAGACACCGGATGGGGAGGTTTATCTGATGCACCTGTGCGCCAGACCCTTTGTGCCGGAGCTTCGCTGTACACTGGGAAGAGAAACCGCGATCCAGAAAATGAAGTGGACAGAGGACGGCTGGCTGCGGATGGCGGATGGAAGCAATATGGCAAAAATAGAAGTGCCGGAAAGCAGCCTGCCGGAGAGGAAACTGTCCCGTATTCCGGACTTTGATGATTTTGACGGAGAGGATTTGGGGATCTGGTATTATGCTCCCAGGCTCATGCCTCAGTCTTTCGCGGATGTAAAAAACCGCCCGGGCTATGTACGGATCCGGGGACAGGAATCCCGCACCTCTTTAAATGAGGTCAGCATTCTGGCAAGAAAGCTGACCGGCGTACACGCCCGCATCACCACAAAAATGGATTTTAAGCCGGAGATTTATCAGCACAGCGCAGGATTGATCCTGTATTATGATAACATGAATTATATTAATCTTCGGAAATATTATAGTGAGACGCTGGGGCAGAGCGCACTTTCTATTATTCATCTGGAAAATGGAGTAAAGACAGAGCTTTTGGACACCAGAATACCGGTGGATGAGAGGGAAATCTATCTCCGGCTCTATATTGACGGACGAAGCTCCTGGTTCGAGTGGAGCTATGATGGGGAAGTGTATGAGAAAACAGGTCCCGTATTTGACACGACGAAATTTTCCGATGAGTACTGTGAGTTCGGAGAATTTACCGGAACCATGGTAGGAATTACCTGTGCGGACCGTATGAAGCATTCCCATTATGCGGATTTTGATTTCCTCGAGTATCTGGCGGACGAAGAGAGAAACGTCGATTAACGGAAAAACAGAGCTGGCGCGTGTGATATTGACATGCGCCAGCTCATTTTTTTGTATATTCATGCCGTCATGATTCCTTCAGCCCGAATTCTTCTAAAAGACGGTTCCGATATGCCTCATCGAGGGAAATTGAAATTCACTGGAAAAAGCTGGCGGCAAATCCCACTTGCAAAAAGGTGCCGCATCTGTTACACTGATAGAAAAATTTCAATAATTAAGAGAGAAATTTCAAATCATGAAGAGGCATACATTTGTAATATGCGCATATAAAGAAAGTCCATATCTGGAGGAATGTATCCTCTCTTTAAGGAATCAGGCGGTAAAAAGCAGCATTATCATGGTCACCTCCACTCCCAATGAATACATAAAAAAAATGGGAGAGAAATTTCAAATTCCATGCTACATAAATAACGGAAAAGGTGGGATCACGCAGGATTGGAATTTCGGATATGCCTGTGCGGACAGCCGTTATGTGACAATTGCGCATCAGGATGATGTTTATGAAAGAGATTATCTGAAGACGGCGCTGCGCGCGCTGGAGGGCTCTAAAAGGCCGCTGATTTATTTCAGCGACTATTACGAAATAAGAAACGGAAGGAAGACGGAGAAAAACCGTCTGCTGCAGATAAAGAGACTGATGCTCGTGCCGCTGCGCGTCCGGGGGCTGCAGGGAGTAAAATGGGTCCGGCGCTGCATTTTGTCATTTGGGACGCCGATCTGCTGCCCGGCTGTTACATTCGCGGTGGAAAACCTTCCGAAGGTGATCTTTCGGGATCATTTTCGCGCGTGTGAAGACTGGGAAGCGTGGGAGATGATCTCCAGGCTGAAGGGCGAATTCCTCTATAATACGAGAAGGCTGATGGGACATCGGATCCATGAAGGCTCCGAGACGTCTGCTGTGCTGGAGGATCAGCTTCGTACACAGGAGGAATACGAGATGTTCTGTAAATTCTGGCCAAAGAGGCTTGCGGCTGTACTGAGTGGATTGTATTCCAAAGGACAAAAATCCAACCGACTATAAAACAGAATTGGGGAAGCGGCAGAGAAGAAAGCCGGGATGAATCGGCCCTGGAAGATAAACAAAGAAGTAAACAGAGATAATACCGGCATCGGGGAAGACGCAATGAAGAAATTAGTGATAATACCGGCATACAATGAACGGGAAAGTATAGTGGAAGCGGTAGCGGATATCAGGAGAAAGGCTCCGGATTTTGACTATGTTGTTGTAAATGACTGCTCCAAAGATGATACATTGGAAATCTGCAGACGGCACAATATTCATGTGCTGGACCTTCCCATCAACCTGGGAATCGGGGGAGCGGTGCAGACCGGGTATTTATACGCCTACTACAATGGATACGATATTGCGGTGCAGATGGACGGGGACGGCCAGCATGATGCCAGATATCTGGAAAGAATGATGCAGGAGCTGTGCGCAAATGACCTGGATATGGTGATCGGCTCCCGGTTTATTGAAAATGAAGGATTTCAATCCTCCCGTCTAAGGCGGCTCGGGATACGGTTTTTTACGATTCTTTTGAAAGCGCTGTTTGGAAAAACGATTACAGATCCCACATCCGGCATGCGCATGTGCAACCGGAGGACGATAGAATTATTCATTCGGGATTATCCGAGGGATTATCCTGAGCCCGAGACAGCGGCGAGACTGCTGCGCCATAAATATAAAATAAAAGAAGTCCCCGTGATCATGCAGGAGCGGACAGGAGGCGTTTCATCCATTTCCACCGGCAAGTCCGCGTACTATATGATCAAGGTGACTCTGGCAATATTGATGGAGCGGCTTCGGTAAAAAAGTGAAAGGCGGGGAGAAAGTATGACATTACGTATACAGATCACGATCGCGGTGGCCCTGGTGATCGCGCTGGCAGTTATTTTAAGTATGGTGAGAAAACGGGCGCTGGAGCTGAAATATGTTCTGTGCTGGATCCTGTGCGCAGCTGCGCTTCTTATACTGGACATATTTCCGGGGATAATGGAAAAGCTGGCGGCGTTTCTGGGAATTTACTCCCCGGTAAACATGATATTTTTCCTGGGTTTTCTTTTTTCCCTGATCATTATATTTACCCTGACGGTAGCGCTGTCCAGAGTTACCGTCAGAGTGAGAAAGCTGGCTCAGAAGATGGCGCTGGAATCGGAAAGAGCATGGGAGGAAAAGAGAGGGAAAGAGGAATGAAAGAACGTATCCGAAGATAGATGCTCTGTGTTCCATATTGAGATGTTTTCCAACCGGGACTTTTTCAATTGTCTGCGAATGACTTGCCGTTTCTATTAAGGGTCAATTCCAAAGATCCAAACATCTTATTCGCCTCCTATGATTTCGTCAAAATATCTGTCCTCCCGGCGGTATTGCTTTCCCAGATCAAGCGCCGCCAGACATATCCCTGCGAGAAAGGGCTTTTTTGCGTTTTCAGGAAGTGCCCCTGCTCGACAAAGGTGGATTAGATTGGCAAGGGGAAAAATGGGCTGATGGATCTGCTCGACCCCCAGATATGGTAAGCGGAACATTTCCGATGCTTCTCCGGGGATATTCATGAACAAATCCTTGCCATCCGTTCATCCGGCAAGTATAATATGTTTAATGTCCCGCCCGTGGAGGGGAGCTTTAGCTGGCGGGTACGGATATTCGATAATATCATGCTGTTCGTGCCGATGGGCGGACCGTTATATGGGCGGCTGTGATGACACGGCGGGAGAGCGCGAAATGATTGTTATCTCTCTTATGGGTGAAGAAAACAGGAGTCGGAAAATTGAAGAGTATACAGGAAGATATTAAAACCGGCAATTTTAAACGTGCGTATTTATTATTCGGGGAAGAGGCGTATCTCCGCCGGCAGTATGAACAGAATCTGGTGCGGGCGTTGATTCCGGAGGGAGATACTATGAATTTTTCCCGTTACGAGGGAAAAGGGATCGAAGTCCGGGAGATCATCGAGCTTTGTGAGACAATGCCTTTTTTTGCCGATCATAGAGTAATACTGATTGAAAATTCCGGCTTTTTTAAGAATAAATGTGATGAATTAGCAGATTATATGAAGGAGCTTCCGGAGTATGTGCGGATGATCTTCGCAGAGTCCGAGGTAGATAAAAGAAGCCGGATGTTCAAAGCCGTGAAGGGATGCGGACGTGCGGTGGAATTTGTCAGGCAGGATGAAAAAAACCTTATGCGCTGGGCGGCGGGAATTCTGGGCAGGGAGGGCAGGAAGATCACGCAGAGGGATATGGAGCTTTTGCTGGCGCGTACGGGTACGGACATGGGGAATATACGCATGGAGCTGGAGAAGCTGATTGCCTACACCATGGGGCGGGATGTGGTGACGGCCCGGGACATTGACGCGGTGTGTACGGTTCAGATCAATAATAAAATTTTTGATATGGTTCGGGCCGTTACGGAGAAAAATCAAAAGCGTGCGCTGGATCTGTATTATGATCTGATCACTTTGCGGGAACCGCCTATGCGTATTTTGTTTCTCTTGTCAAAGCAATTCCGTCAGCTGCTGATGGCAAAAAAAATGAGCGCTTCCGGAATGGGACAGAGCGAGATCGCTTCCGGTCTGGGGATTCCGTCTTTTGCCCTTCGAAATGTTATGTCCTGCGCCCGGGCCTATACGGAGCCTGAGCTGGAGGAGACGCTGGAGGATTTTGTGGAGGCAGAGGAGGCGGTAAAGACCGGCCGTCTGGAGGCTGTCCTCAGTGTGGAATTGTTGATCGTGAAATACAGCAGCGGAAAAATAAAGGGAGAGAGCTGACAGCCTTTCCCTGACTTTTAGAAGGCGTTTTTTGGGGAGGAGGAATAAGGATGCTTTCTTTTGAGAGCGATTATATTGCAGGAGCGCACCCGGCGATCATAAAGCGCCTTGCAGAAACAAATCTGGAATGTCTTACGGGCTATGGAGAAGATACATATACCAAAAGGGCAAAAGAAAAAATCAGAGCGGCCTGCGGGTGTGAATGCGCAGAGGTGGAGTTCCTTGTAGGCGGGACGCAGACAAATTCCGTAGTCATATCGTCCATGCTGAAGGATTATGAAGGGGTGATCGCAGCGAGGACAGGGCATATCAGCGTTCATGAGGCCGGAGCGATCGAATTTACGGGACATAAGGTTTTGGAAATTCCCCATAAAGACGGGAAGATCCGGGCGGATATACTGGGAAAATATATTGCGGGATTCTACGGGGATGGTAACTACGAACACATGGTATTTCCCGGAATGGTTTATATTTCCCATCCCACGGAGTACGGTACTTTATATTCAAAAAAAGAATTGGAAGAGATTTCCGGCGTCTGCAGGAAATATGATATTCCTCTTTATCTTGACGGAGCGCGTCTGGGTTACGGCCTGATGAGCCGTGAAAGTGATATGACTCTGGGGGATATCGCGGAATTGTGTGATGTTTTTTATATCGGAGGGACAAAGGTTGGAGCCCTGTGCGGCGAAGCAGTTGTTTTTACAAAGAAGAACAGGCCCCGGCATTTTATGAATTCCGTGAAAAAGAGAGGAGCGCTTCTGGCAAAGGGGAGGCTGCTGGGAGTGCAGTTTGATACACTTTTTACGGATGATCTTTATTTTGAGATCTCCCGCCACGCCATCGATATGGCGGATAAATTAAAAGCGATATTCCGGGAAAAAGGGCTTGAGTTTTATCTGGAATCCCCCACAAATCAGCAGTTTATAATTCTGCAGAATCAGAAGCTGGAATCGCTGAGAAAACAGGTGTGTTTCAGCTATTGGGAAAGCTATGATGCGGATCATACGGTGGTCCGTTTTGCCACAAGCTGGTCGACTTCTGAGGCGGATCTGCTTGCATTGAGAGGATTGTTGTAGAGGTTCTGCGCCCTTCAGTGAATAAAAGAGGAGCGCTTTCCCATGAAATAAAAAAGGCAGTCGCTGACGGTTGCGGCTGTCTTTTCATATGCTCGTATGCTCTATTAACCGATGCTGTTAACGGCTTTTGTTAAACGGGAAATTTTTCTTGCGCAGTTGTTTTTGTGATAAACGCCCTTGGAAGTAGCTTTGCTGATGGAAGAGATAGCGTTTGTCAGGGCTGCCTGTGCTGTTTCTTTATCCTTGTTTGCTACTGCTGCCTCCACTTTCTTGATGGAAGTCTTAACAGCAGAACGGATCGCTTTATTTCTCGCAGCTTTTGTTCTGTTTACTGAAATTCTTTTCTTAGCGGATTTAATGTTAGCCAATTTTCACACCTCCAATCCCTGAAATAATAGGTTTTGTCGCAGATACTGACACGGACTGTTCTGCGAACACGCTAATATAGTTTAGTATATCCAATGGGGAATGTCAATACATATTTTCGGAAAAAACGTAAAAAATAAGAAAAAAGACTACCATAGAAAAATAACTGGAGGGTGAGATCATGTTGGGAAGCTACAGGATCAGAACGGACCTGGCTTTGGAGGCCAGGGAGCGGTTTAATGAAGAAAATGTGGAGATCCGGGGAGTAGAAGTAAAAGAGAGCTACGATGAGGAAAAGGATATACGCACAACCGTGGTGAAGATCACCACGGAGAATGGCGCAAAGGCTATGGGACGTCCGCAGGGGAACTATATCACCATTGAAGCGCCGAATCTTTCTGTCCCTGACGACGATTACCACCGGGAGGTTTCGGAAGAGGTGGCGCACCATTTAAAAGAGCTTATTGACCTGGAGAAGGAACAGTCCATTTTGGTGGTGGGATTGGGCAACCAGTCCATAACTGCTGATTCTCTTGGGCCCCATGTGGTGGAAAATCTGCGCATGACCAGACACATTATCCGTGAGTACGGACTGAAAAGCATGGGAGAAGAGCGAATGCACCGCACCAGCGGGATCGTGCCGGGCGTGATGGCGCAGACCGGAATGGAAACCTCTGAGATCGTTCAGGGAGTGGTCAATGAAACAAAGCCGGATGTAGTGATCGCTATTGATGCGCTGGCCGCACGAAGTACCCGCCGTCTGAACCGGACCATTCAGATCACAGATACGGGCATTCATCCGGGGTCAGGAGTAGGAAATCACAGAAACGGCCTGACTGAAGAGAACCTTCAGGTAAAGGTCATTGGTATCGGCGTGCCTACTGTGGTGGATGCGGCCACAATTGTTCATGATTCTATGGCGCATCTTCTGGAGGCATTGGATGAGGAGGAGCAGAAGGAGTTTTTGGATGAGATGATCTCTCCCAATCTTCATAGCATGCTGGTAACACCAAAGGATGTGGATGAGACTGTAAAATATCTGAGTTTTACGATATCCGAGGGTCTGAATATGGCTTTTGACTGGCATTGATCCGGATTTGGCTTAAGGGACGGGAATCATAATCTGTTTATATCTGTCATAGGATAGCTTTAAAGAGGTGATCATGTGACAAGCTTTCAGAAAGCGGTATGTTCTTTACTGAGTCTGCTCTTTTTTTGGGTGCTGGCGGCCGCGCCCGGCTTTATTCTGCCGGGAAAAAACGTGTATGGAAAATTCCCGCTGTACTGCTTTTGGGAAAGGGAGAATATAAGAGCGCCTGAACGGGAGGATACGGAGACCTATGAAAAAATCATTGCGGACAACGCGGCATATCTGAGCCGTCAGGCAGAAGCCGAAAACAGTTCGGACAGGCCTGTGGAAACGCCCGCTCCGACGGACATTCCTCAGCCTGAGAAGGAGCAGGCCGCGGAGACCGTGATGGCGGCGATAGAACCACAGCCTGAAATCGATTTATCCCCGGAGCTTTTGGCGGATCCGGATTATCTGCTGGAGCAGTTTTATATTGTGGATGAAAATACGGCGCCTCTGGAGGGACAATTAAATGCGGCGCAGTTCCTGGCGGAGGATCTGACGCTGCAGCAGGATGCCTTCGAGCCGCAGATATTGATCTATCACAGTCATTCTCAGGAGGATTTCGCGGATTCTCGGGAAGGGGAGGAGGAGGATACCGTTGTGGGGGTGGGGGATTATCTTGCCGGTATTTTGACGGAGACCTACGGCTATCAGGTTCTTCATGTGAAGGAGGTATTTGACATAATAGATGGAGAATCGGACAGGAGCAGGGCTTATGATTATGCCCGGGAGTATATTGAGCAGGCGCTGGAGAAAAATCCGTCCATTGAAGTGGTGATCGATCTGCACAGGGACGGTGTGCCGGAGGACCGCCATCTGCTGACCGACATAAACGGCAAAGCTACGGCGCAGATCATGTTTTATAATGGATTGAGCTACACGCTGGAAAGCGGCGCGCTGGATTACCTGCCGAATCCGTACATACAGGATAATCTTGCTTTTTCTTTTCAGCTGGAGTACCAGGCAGCCAGATATTATCCCGGATTATACAGGGGCATTTATCTGGCGGGATACCGGTATAATCTTCATCTTCGGCCGCGGTCCATCCTTCTGGAGGCCGGGGCCCAGAACAATACCGTCCAGGAGGTGAAGAATGCGATGGAGCCTTTTGCTCATATTCTCCACATGGTGCTGTCAGGAGATGGAGCGGTGTAAAATATGTCCGGCGGCTCTCCTTCGCCGGAGGGAATCTGTCGGACGAACATACGGGGACAGGCGGTTTGTTCCGAATAAAGAGGTTGACAAACATCTGTTCGGAATGCTATAATACAAAGCTAGTACCAGTACAGATAGAGGAGGAATATCCGGAATGACAGACCAGAGCAAGATTCGTAATTTTTGTATAATTGCACATATTGACCATGGGAAATCCACTCTGGCGGATAGAATCATTGAAAAAACCGGTCTTCTTACAGAACGGGAAATGCAGGCGCAGATCCTGGATAATATGGAGTTGGAGCGAGAACGGGGAATCACCATTAAATCCCAGGCTGTACGTATCGTATATAAGGCAAATGACGGGCAGGAGTATATATTCAACCTGATCGACACTCCCGGCCATGTGGATTTTAATTATGAGGTTTCCAGAAGTCTGGCCGCCTGTGAAGGCGCGATTCTGGTGGTAGATGCGGCGCAGGGAATTGAGGCCCAGACCTTGGCGAATGTTTACCTTGCCCTTGACCATGATCTGGATGTTCTTCCCGTAATTAATAAAATCGACCTGCCAAGCGCAGAACCGGAACGAGTCATAAACGAGATCGAGGATGTGATTGGACTGGAGGCGCAGGATGCCCCGAGAATATCGGCCAAGACCGGCGTAAACATAGAAGAGGTATTGGAGCAGATCGTAGAAAAGATCCCCGCACCCGGGGGGAATGTGGACGCCCCGCTGAAGGCGCTGATCTTTGATTCCGTATATGACTCATATAAAGGAGTCATTGTATTCTGCAGGCTGATGGACGGCCGCGTAAAAAAAGGAACGCCTATCCGTATGATGGCCACGGGCTTTAAAGCGGAGGTCGTGGAAGTGGGATATTTCGGAGCGGGACAGTTTATTCCATGTGATGAGCTGACGGCAGGAATGGTAGGATATATCACCGCCAGCATTAAGAACGTGCGGGATACGCGCGTGGGCGATACCGTGACGGACGATTCCAGGCCCTGCGATCAGGCGCTGCCCGGATATAAAAAAGTAAATCCGATGGTGTACTGCGGCCTTTATCCCGCTGACGGAGCCAAATACGGAGATCTGAGAGACGCTCTTGAGAAGCTTCAGCTGAATGACGCCTCCCTGTTCTATGAACCAGAAACCTCCGCAGCTCTCGGATTTGGATTCCGCTGCGGCTTTCTGGGGCTGCTTCATCTGGAGATCATTCAGGAACGGCTTGAACGGGAATATAATCTGGACCTGGTTACTACCGCGCCCAGTGTTATCTATAAAGTGCATAAGACAAACGGTGATGTGATCGACCTGACGAACCCCACTAATCTTCCGGATCCGTCGGAGATCGAGTTTATGGAGGAACCCGTGGTAAATGCGGAGATCATGGTGACTACCGAGTTTATCGGCGCGATCATGGATCTCTGTCAGGAGCGAAGAGGCCAGTATATCGGTATGGATTATATGGAAGAAACCAGAGCTATGCTGAAATATAAGCTCCCCCTGAATGAGATCATCTACGATTTCTTTGACGCGCTGAAATCACGTTCCAGAGGATATGCGTCTTTGGATTATGAGCTCTGCGGATATGAGCGGAGCGAGCTGGTGAAGCTGGATATTCTGGTGAATAAAGAAGAGGTGGACGCCCTTTCCTTTATCGTGCATGGAGAGACAGCCTATGAACGGGGACGTAAAATGTGCGAGAAGCTAAAGGAGGAGATTCCCCGCCAGCTCTTTGAGATTCCCATTCAGGCTGCTGTCGGAAGCAAGATCATTGCCAGAGAGACGGTGAAGGCTTTGCGCAAGGATGTTCTTGCAAAATGCTATGGCGGTGATATCACCCGTAAAAAGAAGCTTCTGGAAAAACAGAAGGAAGGTAAGAAGCGCATGCGTCAGGTCGGAAATGTAGAGATTCCACAGAAGGCGTTTATGAGCGTACTGAAGCTGGATGATAAATAAGCCTGCTCTGCAGGGATGCCGCGTGAGCGGCGGGGAGGCCATGATGAAAAAAAGAACCGGAATAATGCTGCCGGCAGCCGTTTTTGCGGCCTGCGTACTTCTCGCAGGATGCGGCTGCGGCAAAGAAAAGGATCCTGCGGAGCAGCAGGTGTTAAAAATAACGGTCACACCGGAGCCTACGGCTACTCCGGTACCTGAGGAGGTAAATCCGGATGCGGTGGTGACCAGCGGCGGTGTGACGATGGTGAATGAATACCTTATTCAAAAGGGCGGTACCGCGTCGGGAGAAAACAGTGTCTCCCAAACGGACGGCGCTGCCGGTGAAGGGGAAAACTCTGAAGATGGAGAGGATGAAAGTTACGCGGACGGAGAATAATATGGGAAATCCCCTGGAAATATATGTACATATTCCCTTTTGTATAAAAAAATGCGAATACTGTGATTTTCTGTCCGCTCCGGCGGATACGGCCAGCCAGAATCAATATCTTGACGGGGTTATGAGAGAGATAGCCGCTCTGCCAGAGATGAAAGACCGGCAGGTGATCTCCGTGTTTGTAGGGGGCGGTACTCCTACGGCGGTGGATGAAAGGAAACTGTGCGGAATTTTAGAGGCATTGAAGAAAAAATTTAACTGCTCCCCGGACGCTGAGATCACCATCGAGGCTAATCCGGGGACTTTGTCGCTGGAAAAGCTGGAAAGGTACCGGACGCATGGGGTGAACCGGCTCAGCCTGGGACTGCAGTCCACAGAGCCGCGTTTATTGAGAAGGCTGGGGAGAATCCACAGCTATGAGGAATTTCTGGAAAGCTATTTTCTGGCCCGCAGGGCGGGCTTTTGCAATGTGAATGTGGATCTTATGTTTGCCCTTCCGGGCCAGTCCTGCGCGGACTGGGTTCATACGCTGGAAAAGGTGGCGGAGCTGAAACCGGAGCATATCTCGGCCTACAGTCTGATCGTGGAGGAGGGAACTCCCTTTTACGGGATGGAGCTGGATCTGCCGGATGAAGAGGAAGAGTACCGGATGTATGAGGATACGGCTGCCGTATTGGCACAATACGGCTACGAACAATATGAGATCTCCAATTATGCCAGGCCGGGTTTCTCCTGCAGGCATAATGAGGGGTACTGGAAGCGCCGGGATTATGTGGGAATCGGTCTGGGAGCGGCTTCATTGCTGGACGGCGTGCGCTTTTCCAACACCCGTGATATGAAGGCGTATCTGCAGTATGCCCATGAGCCCCGGCTTTTGAGGCGTGATGCGGCTGTTTTGACGCAGGAGGAAAAAATGGAGGAATTTATGTTTCTGGGACTTCGTATGACAAAGGGCGTCAGTGAAGCGGAGTTTTCGGAGCAGTTTCAGGTACCCCTGTCCGAGGTATACGGGCAGACGCTTGACAGGTACGGGGAACTGGGATTTCTCGAGCATACAGGCGGATACTGGCGCTTTACCAGGGCCGGAATCCATGTGAGCAACCGGATTTTAGCAGATTTTTTGGTATGACGGAGGAACAGATGACGCGGAAAAGTGAACGGAAGCCTTTTATTAAAATACGGGGAGCAAATGTAAATAATCTGAAAAATCTCAGCGTGGATATCCCAAGGGATCAGTTTGTAGTTCTGACCGGCGTCAGCGGCTCCGGGAAATCTTCGCTGGCCTTTGATACGATTTATGCCGAGGGACAGAGGCGCTATATGGAATCACTATCCTCCTATGCCCGTCAATTCCTGGGACAGATGGAAAAGCCGGATGTGGAGTTGATTGAGGGCCTGCCCCCTGCCATTTCCATCGATCAGAAATCCACAAACCGCAATCCGCGTTCCACGGTGGGAACAGTGACGGAAATCTATGATTACTTCCGCCTTTTATATGCGCGTATCGGGATACCCCATTGTCCGAAATGCGGCAAGGAAATTAAAAAACAGACCGTAGATCAGATGGTAGATGCCATTATGTCCATGCCTGAAAGGACGAAGCTTCAGCTCCTCGCGCCTGTTGTGCGGGGGCGTAAGGGAACCCATGCCAGGCTGTTGGATCAAGCGAAACGAAGCGGCTATGTGCGCGTACTGATAGACGGCAATCTCTATGAGCTGTCCGAGGAAATATCCCTGGACAAAAACATAAAACATAATATTGAGATCATAGTGGACCGTCTTGTGGTAAAGCCGGGGATAGAAAAACGACTGGCGGACTCGATCGAGACCGTTTTGAATCTGGCGGACGGGCTGCTTATGGTGGATACGATGGATGGACAGGTCCATACGTTCAGTCAGAGCTTCGCCTGCCCGGATTGTGAGATCAGTATCCCGGAGATCGAGCCCAGAAGCTTTTCCTTTAACAATCCTTTTGGCGCCTGCCCGGATTGTCTGGGCCTTGGCTATAAGATGGAATTTGATGTGGATCTTATGATTCCGGATAAGTCCCTGAGCATTCTTGACGGGGCCATTGTTGTGTGCGGGTGGCAGTCCTGTACCAATAAGGGGAGCTTTACAAGGGCCATCCTGGATGCCCTGGCAAAGGAATACCGGTTCAGCCTGGATACGCCCTTTGAACAGTATCCCCAGAAGATCCGGGACATTCTGATCCATGGGACAGGCGGGAAATCCGTGAAGGTTTATTATAAGGGACAGAGAGGAGAGGGAATTTACGATGTGGCGTTTCCGGGACTGATCCGGAATGTGGAGCAGCGCTACCGTGAGACATCCTCCGAGATATCGAAGCAGGAATATGAGAGCTTTATGCGCATCACTCCCTGTAAAACCTGTGGGGGCCGGCGCCTGAAGGCCGAGTCCCTGGCAGTGACAGTCAGCGGAAAAAATATTTATGAAATCACCTCCCTCTCCATAGAGAAACTGCATAAATTTATGTATGAGCTGGAGCTGACGGAGCAGCAGGAGCTGATCGGGAAACAGATCCTGAAGGAGATCCGTGCGCGTGTGGGTTTCCTTGCGGAGGTAGGCCTGGACTACCTTTCCCTCTCGCGGGCAACCGCGTCTTTGTCCGGCGGCGAGGCACAGCGTATCCGTCTGGCTACGCAGATCGGTTCCGGCCTGGTAGGGGTGGCGTATATTCTGGATGAGCCCAGTATCGGCCTGCACCAGAGGGATAATGACAGGCTCCTGGGCGCGCTGATGCGTCTGCGGGATCTGGGAAACAGTCTGATCGTGGTGGAGCATGATGAGGAGACGATACTGGCTGCGGATTGTGTGGTGGATATCGGCCCCAGGGCGGGGGAACACGGCGGAGAGCTTGTCCACATCGGAACTGCCGAAGAGCTGATGAGGAATCCGAAGTCCGTCACAGGAGCATATTTAAGCGGAAGGCTCAGGATCCCCGTGCCGGATGTGCGCAAAAAGCCGACGGGTTTTCTGCAGATCAGGGGCGCGGCAGTTAATAATCTGAAGAAAGTAAACGTGGATATCCCTCTCGGGATCATGACCTGTATTACAGGCGTGTCCGGCTCCGGAAAAAGTTCCCTGATAAACGAGGTATTGTATAAGCGTCTGGCGAGAGATCTGAACAGGGCCCGTACGATTCCGGGTGAACACAGGGATATCCTGGGGATGGACCAGCTGGATAAGGTTATCAATATTGACCAGTCTCCCATTGGGCGGACGCCCAGATCCAATCCTGCCACATACACCGGTGTGTTCGATCAGATCCGGGATCTTTTTGCGTCCACTGCGGATGCGAAGGCAAGGGGCTACGGCAAGGGAAGGTTCAGCTTTAATGTAAAGGGCGGAAGATGTGAAGCATGTGCGGGCGACGGTATCATAAAGATCGAAATGCATTTCCTGTCTGATGTATATGTGCCCTGTGAGGTGTGCCGCGGGAAGCGTTATAACCGGGAGACGCTGGAAGTAAAGTATAAGGACAAAAGTATCTATGACGTGCTGAATATGACCGTGGAGGAGGCGCTGGGATTTTTTGAAAACATTCCTTCTATCCGGCGCAAGATACAGACACTTTACGATGTGGGGCTTTCCTATATTAAGCTGGGACAGCCGTCCACGGAGCTTTCCGGCGGTGAAGCCCAGAGGATCAAGCTTGCTACAGAGCTCAGCAGACGAAGCACGGGCAAGACCATCTATATTCTGGATGAGCCCACCACAGGCCTTCATTTCGCGGATGTGCATAAGCTGGTGGACATTTTAAGACGTCTTACGGAGGGTGGAAATACGGTAGTGGTCATTGAGCATAATCTGGATGTCATCAAAACCGCGGATTATATTATTGACATGGGACCGGAAGGGGGAGACCGGGGCGGCACGGTGATCGCGAAGGGAACGCCGGAGCAAATCGCAGAGAATCCCGTCTCCTATACAGGCCAGTATGTGGCGAAATATCTGAAACGGGGATAAAAGACTTTTCATTTTCGGCCAGGTTGTATATAATGATGATGTTGGGGTCAAAAGGTATTTTGTGCCTTTTGACCTTGGAATCATCATATGATGGAAAAAGAAAAGCGCTGACAGAAAGGGGTTTCCCATGCCTGCAAATGATATCGGAATTGATCTCGGAACCAGAAATTCGCTGGTTTATTCTACCGGGAAGGGGCTCGTGCTTAAGGAGCCGTCCGTAGTTGTGTATGATAAAGATACTGAAAAAATAAGAGCTATCGGTGAGGAAGCCCGGCAGATGGAAGGACATCTGACCTCCGGCATGGAGGTGATACGGCCCATACACCAGGGTGTGATCGTGGATTACAATGTCATGGAAAAGATGCTGAAATATTTTATTTCCAAGGCGATCGGGCCCAGAGCCTTCCGCAAGCCCCGGATCAGCATCTGCGTGCCAAGCGGCATTACGGAAATTGAGCGCAAGGCTATAGAGGAATCCACATATCAGGCGGGGGCCAGGGATGTGTACCTGGTGGAGGAGCCCATCGCCGCAGCCATTGGCGCCGGTGTGGATATTACCAGGCCTTTCGGTAATCTTATTGTGGATATCGGGGCGGGGACTACGGATGTGGCGGTGATCTCTCTGGCCGGAGTGGTGGTTTCCGCTTCCATTAAGGTGGCCGGAGACAGCTTTAATCAGGCAATTATGAACTATGTCCGCAAAAGTCACAATCTCTTTATCGGGGAGGATGCTGCGGAAAATATAAAGATCCGGATCGGCACGGCCTGTGAGGAGGCTACCGCCCGCACCATGGAGGTGAAGGGCAGAAATGTGATCACAGGTCTTCCGAAGGTGGCTACGCTTACGTCGGAGGAGATGCGGGCGGCGCTGAAGGATGCTACCGGACAGATCGTAGATGCTGTTCACGGCGTCCTGGAAAAAACGCCGCCCGAGCTGGCGGCAGATATTGTGGAGCGGGGGATCGTCCTGACAGGCGGCGGAGCGCTGCTTCATGGCATGGATACTCTGATCGAGCAGAAAACGGGAGTGAGCACACTGACTGTGCAGGAGGCTATGGAAGTGGTGGCCGTTGGCACCGGCAGATACGCGGAAGTCATGGAAAAAGCAGATTGATCAGGGGGCGCTGCATATGCAGTACCTCTTTGTTGCCAGACTTGCGAAAGGAAGCTCCGGTGGAGGTACCTTTTCGTTTATGGCAGGAGGAAGTATGAGCGATACTGTGACCGGATATATAGATCATGTTATATTCCGGAATGAAGAAAATGGTTATACGGTGCTGGCGCTGAAAAATCCGGATAGCGGGGAGGG
Source organism: uncultured Blautia sp. (assembly GCA_964528895.1). Lineage (GTDB taxonomy): Bacteria > Bacillota > Clostridia > Lachnospirales > Lachnospiraceae > Blautia_A. The sequence continues at coordinate 83,726 of CAZGTY010000001.1, forward strand.
GCTTACCTGTGTGGGCTCTTTTCCGGCTGTGCCCCAGGGGGCGGTGATCGAAGCTGCCGGGACCTATACCAATCACCCTGTTTACGGGAAACAGTTTCAGATTGAGACCTTTACGGAAAAAATGCCGGAGGACAGCCTGGCTATGGAGCGGTATCTGGGGTCCGGCGCGATCAGGGGGATCGGCGCGGCTTTGGCAGCCCGGATCGTCCGGCGGTTTGGGGATGATACTCTCCGCATTGTGGAGGAGGAGCCTGAACGTCTGGCGGAGGTGAAGGGCATCAGCGAGAAAAAGGCCCGGGAGATTGCAGCTCAGGTAACGGAAAAGGCGGAAATGCGCCGCGCTATGATGTTTCTGCAGAAATACGGGATATCCCTTAATCTGGGGGCGAAGATCTATCAGAAATATAAGGATTCCGTTTATACCGTGCTGCAGGAGAATCCCTACCGTCTGGCGGAGGACATCAGCGGTGTGGGATTCAGGACCGCGGATGAGATCGCGGCCCGGATCGGAATTCATACAGATTCAGATTACAGGATCCGAAGCGGAATGTTGTATACTCTTTTGCAGGCAACGGGAGAAGGTCATACCTATCTCCCGAAGGAACTGCTGTTTCAGAGAGCCTCTCAGCTTTTGGAGGTAGACGCCTCCTATATGGAAAAGCATTTGATGGATCTGGCGCTGGACCGTAAACTGATATTAAAGGAGTATCATGGCGTGACAGCCGTATATCCCAGCCAGTATTATTATCTGGAATTAAATACTGCCCGGATGCTCCGGGAGCTGAACATTCTCTGTCCGGAGGATGAAGCTCTGGTACGGCGGCGGATCACTTCCATTGAAAAAGAGACGGGGATAATCCTGGATGATGTGCAGAAAAAGGCGGTTACGGAGGCTGCCGGCCATGGCCTGTTTATTCTGACAGGAGGACCCGGAACCGGCAAAACCACCACCATAAACGCCATCATCCGGTTTTTTGAGGGGGAGGGCGCCGAGCTGAGGCTGGCTGCCCCCACCGGACGTGCGGCAAAGCGTATGACGGAGACTACAGGCTTTGAGGCACAGACCCTGCACCGGCTTCTGGAGATTACCGGAATGCCGGAGGATGAGAGGGAGAACCAGGCAGCCCATTTTGAACGGAATGCCGGTAATCCTTTGGAGGCAGATGTGATCATTGTGGATGAGATGTCCATGGTGGATATTCATCTGATGCATTCGCTTCTTCTGGCTGTGACAGCAGGCACCCGGCTGATTTTGGTGGGGGATGAAAACCAGCTCCCCAGTGTGGGGCCGGGGAATGTGCTCCACGATATTATTCATTGCGGTCAGTTCCCGGTGGTGGAGCTGACAAAAATTTTCCGTCAGGCATCGGAGAGCGATATCGTAGTTAATGCGCACAGGATCAACCGGGGAGAGGCTGTTCCGCTGGACAATAAGAGCCGTGATTTCTTTTTTCTGAAAAGATATGACGCGGATGTTATCATACGTGTGGTGATCGCCCTGATCCGGGAAAAGCTTCCCCGCTATGTGGATGCGAGGCCCTTTGACATCCAGGTCCTGACGCCTATGCGGAAGGGTCTTCTGGGAGTGGAGCGTTTAAACCGGATCCTGCAGCAGTATCTGAATCCTCCTTCACCGGAGAAAAAAGAGAGAGAGGCAGGCGACAACCTGTTCCGCGAGGGCGATAAGGTCATGCAGACCAAAAATAACTATCAGCTGGAATGGGAGATCCGCGGGAGATATGGTATCCCGGTAGAAAAGGGAGTGGGCGTTTTTAACGGCGATACGGGCATCCTGAAAAGTATTAATGAGTTTTCCGAGACTGCGGAGGTGGAGTTTGAGGACGGAAGATTTGCCGAGTACTCCTTTAAGCAGCTGGATGAGCTGGATCCTGCCTATGCCATCACTATACATAAATCTCAGGGCTCGGAATATCCGGCTGTGGTGATACCACTGCTTTCGGGGCCGAAAATGCTGTTGAACAGGAATCTCCTTTATACGGCGGTTACCAGGGCCCGGAAATGTGTCACTATCGTGGGAAGCGAGGGGACCTTTGGCGAAATGATTCTGAATGAAAGGCAGCAGAAAAGGTTCAGTTCTCTGGATATCCGGCTGGAAGAGCTTCTGGCAGAGGAGGATTATTGAGAAATATTAAAGAGCAGCTTTTAAATATATTGTATCCGAGACGTTGTCCGGTATGTGACGGAATATTAAAGGATCCGGACAGCCTGATCTGCCCGGACTGCAGAGCTGTGCTCCGGCCGGTGACGGGCCCCCGCTGTATGAGGTGCGGCAGGCCGGTGGAGGCGGAAAGGGAGCTTTGCCGGGATTGTGAAAAACGAAGGCGAAGCTTTCGGGAAGGACGGGGGATCTTTCTGTATGACAGCAGAATGAAGCGTTCCATGATGAAATACAAATACCATGGAAGAAGGGAATACGGAGATTATTTCAGCGCGGCCATGTGCTATTACGCAGAGAAGGATATCCTTCGATGGAGGCCGGATGTGATCGTGCCGGTGCCCCTTCATCGGGACAAAGAAAGGCGTCGGGGCTTTAATCAGTCGAAATATCTGGCGGACCGGATCGGAAGGGCCTTTCATATCCCGGCAGCGGCAGGAATCCTTCTGAAAAAGAAGCGGACGAGATCTCAGAAGCGTCTGGATGCGTCTGCCAGAAGGAGAAATCTCCGGGAAGCATTTTCTGTGGAAGAAAATGTGAAAGGCTTGAGGATCCTTCTTATTGATGATGTATATACTACCGGAAGCACAGTGGAGGCTGCCTCGGAAAGACTTCTGGAAAAGGGGGCTTCTGACGTTTATTTTCTCACCTGCTGTATGGGGATCGATCAGGAGATTTCCTGTGAAAAACGGTGAAAAAGGCCATGAAAAGGCCAAAAAACACTTTTCATGGGTGGGGATATATGTTACAATAAATCTGTATGAGTATGTATAAGGCTTGGCTTTTAAAGCGAAACAGCTATGAGGAGCAGACGATGATCAATGAAGAAAAGGTTAAAATAATGACCCGGCTTGCTATGTATGAAAAGTCAGAGGGAAGAAAATACCTTCCGGTGAGCAAGTATTACCGCAGCGATTATATAGGACTGGCCCTGATTAAAAATTTCTTTCTGGTGACGATAGGATATGTGCTGGCGCTGGTGGGTATCGGCGTTTATTTCAGCGAATATCTCATGGATAATATTCATAAGATGAATCTGATCTCAGTTGGGACAACCATCGTGGCGGGCTATGTAGTGACACTGGTCGCTTTTTCTGTTTTCACTTATATTCAGTATTCCGTAAAATACTATCTGGCCAAAAAAAGTGTGAAGAATTATTATGGAGAGCTGACGAAGCTTTCCAGGATTTACAATCGCGAGGAAAAGAAAAACGCGGGCCGGGGGACATCGGGAGGATATCGGAAATGACAGCATTACTGGAATTTAAACAGAGAATAAAGGGCTTTTACGGAGAGTATGAAATTTATTTCCTTCCATTGCTGAAGTTTATACTGTGTGTGGTGTATTTTTTCTGGATCAATGAGAATATGGGCTATATGACTCAGCTGAATAATATTTTTATTGTGCTGATCCTGTCCCTGATCTGCTGTATTCTGCCTTCGGCGGCCGTGATATTTGCGGGATTTGCGTTGATGCTGGGACATTGCTATGGCCTGAGTATTGAGGTGGCCGGGTTTATGCTGGTTCTGATTCTGTTTCTTTCCATCCTCTTTTTACGGTTCAGCGCAGGCTGCAATATTGTTCTGGTATATACACCGCTGGCTTTCGCCTTTAATGTGCCGGTGCTTCTGCCTGTAGGCAGCGGCCTTCTCAGCGGAGCGGTCTCTGCTCTTCCTGCCGGATGCGGCGTGATTATTTATTATTTTATTCGTTTTCTCCGCACCCAGTCGCAGAACCTTCTGAACGGCGGACTGGACATTATGCAGAAGCTTACGCTCCTGGTGGACGGTGTGGTGCAGAACTGGGAGATGTGGATCACGGTGATCGCGGTGGTAGTGACTACTCTGGCGGTGAATCTGATCCGTACAAGGGCATTTGATTATGCCTGGAGGATTGCCATTGTTGCAGGCGGCGTGATATATGTGGCGATCGTTCTGGCGGGAAGCTTTTTCCTGGGTGTAACGGTTTCCATTGTATCGCTGATCCTGTATGCGGTGGCTGCCGTGCTGGTGGGGCTTGTTGTGGAATTCTTTGTGTTCGGAGGGGATTATACCAGGACGGAGCGGCTGGAATATGAGGATGATGAATATTACTATTATGTAAAAGCCGTACCGAAAGCCTCTGTTTCCACGTCTGAGCGGAGCATAAAAAAGATCAACGCCGAGCCTGTGCGGGAAGCGCGCAGGATGGAGGAGGATGTAGTTTCTTATGAGAAGCCCCTTTTCCAGAGCAGGAAAAAGGCGGCGCAGCCGTCCGGCGGGAAAAAATCAGGGACAGATTCCGTAGTGGAAAAGCCGCAGGTAGATGATATAGATTTTGAGAAAAAACTGGAAGAATCCCTGAAAGATCTGTAAAGAGCGATATGCAGGACACCATAGAAAGGAGAGTGTTATGCTGGATATAGCAGCCATCATGCAGAGATATCTGTCAAAGATTTCCCTGCCTGGTATTGGCATTATTGATGTGATTGAAATTGTCATTATCTCCTTTTTGGTGTATCAGTTTATGGTATGGATCAAGTATACCAGAGCGTATGCCCTCCTTAAGGGAATAGTGGTGATTCTTGCCTTCCTGCTGGTTGCCTATCTTTTTAAAATGAATACGATCCTGTGGATCGCGGGACATCTTGCCAGCGCGCTGCTTACCGCGGTTGTGGTCATTTTCCAGCCGGAGCTTCGAAAGGTTTTGGAGCAGCTGGGCCAGAAAAACTTCATGGCGTCCCTTTTTCCGTTTGACAGCGGAAAGGACGTGCAGGAACGGTTCACGGATAAAACGATCAATGAACTGATCAAAGCCAGCTTTGACATGGGAGAAGTCAGAACCGGCGCTTTGATTGTGATTGAACAGAATATTCTTCTTACGGAATATGAGCGCACGGGCATCAATGTGGATGCTTTGCTCAGCAGCCAGCTTCTTATTAATATCTTTGAGCATAATACTCCCCTTCATGACGGCGCCGTTATCGTAAGAGGCAATCGTATTGTCGCGGCTACATGCTATCTGCCGTTATCGGATAATATGGAATTGAGCAAACAGCTGGGAACCCGCCACAGAGCCGGCCTGGGTATCAGTGAGGTGACGGACTCCCTGACGATTATTGTTTCGGAGGAGACCGGACAGGTTTCCGCGGCGCAGGATGGCCGCCTGATGCGAAATATCAGCAGCGCCCGTCTGCGGGAATTGCTGGAAAAAACACAGAATAAGAAGGTAGTGGATAATAATAAGCTGCGGCATTTGCTGAAAGGAAGATTAAAGCATGAAGAGAAAGCCAACAGATAATATTTCTCTGAAGATCATGTCCCTGGCAGTGGGTATTTTTGTCTGGCTTTTGGTGGCGAATGTTGACAATCCCATTGTCACAAAGTCTGTGACAGTGACGGATGTGGAAGTTATCAACAGCTCGTATATTGAAGATAACGGGCAGATGATTCTCCGGGAGGAGACGCAGGAGTCCATACGTGTAACGCTGCGGGGCGAAAGAAAGACCTTAAACCGGATTACCAGCTCGGATATTCATGCCGTGGCTGATCTTCAGCAGGCCGTTTCGCTGAAAACGGATCCGGTTATGGTACCTATTACCGTCACCTGCGATAAGCTTCCCAGTGAAAATATAGAGGTAACGCCCAATAATCTGAGTATCCACATCGAGGATAAAAAAACGCAGGAGTTTGTCGTAAATGTAAGCGTCGGCGAATCCAGCCCGGCGAAGGGCTACGAGGTGGGGACGAAGACGTCCAATCCGGAGAAAATTAAGATTACGGGTCCTACCAGCCTGATTAATAAAATAGACAGAGTAAATGCTGTTGTCAGTGTGGAAAACCGGACGGAGGATATGGATCAGGAGACGGAGCTGCAGATCATCGACCGGAACGGCGATAAAATATCGGATACGGAGCTGAGTTATCTGAATGTGCCGAAGGTTTCTGTTATGATAAAGTTATGGAAGGTACGTTCTAATGTGAACATTCTTGCGGAATATAGCGGTGAGCCTGCGGCAGGCTATGAGGTTGGAAGCATTTCCACGCTGCCGGAGGTCGTCAGTGTGGCCGGAGATACGGAGGCGCTGGAAAGTCTGGCGGAAGAGGGGAATACAATATCCATACCCGCGGAATATGTGGACATTTCGGGAATGTCCTCGGACTATGAACAGAAGATCAATCTTACGGAGCTGCTTCCGGATGGCCTGAAGCTCACCAGCGATTCTGTGGAAGATATATTTGTGATGGTGAATATTCTTCCGGTGGGAAGTGAGATCTATCAGATACCGACTAAGAATATAGAAGTGAAAAACCGGCCGGATAATCTTCAGGCAGTATTTGAAACAGACAGTATTGAGGTACGCGTCCAGGGGACCGGCGAACCGGAAAAAGAATTGACTGAGGAAATGATCGGGGCATATATTGACCTGGAAGGCATGGAAGAGGGAAGCTATGATATTCCCGTGGATATTTCCCTGCCTGAGGGATATGAGCTGGTGGAAAGCGTGACAGCGTCTGTCAAACTTTCTGAGGTTATCAATATAGAAGAAAATAGCGGAGAGAATGAATAGGGGGAAAACTACATGGTCAGTCAGAAAGTCGTAATCAGTAATCCGACGGGGCTTCATCTGCGTCCTGCCGGGAATCTGTGCAAGGAGGCGATGAAGTTTAAAGCCTTGATTACTTTTGCTTTTCAGGGAGGTGTTGCGAATGCGAAGAGCGTGCTCAGCGTGCTGGGGGCATGCGTGAAAAGCGGTGATGAGATTGAACTGATCTGCGAAGGAATCGATGAAGAGGAAGCATTGAAAGCTTTGGTTGAAGCAATCCGGAATGGACTTGGTGAATAAGCATAGTTTAAAATGAAAGGAAGGAAACAGAAATTGAAGAAAAGAGTAGTATCCATTTTACTGAGTGTGGCTTTGTGTGTGTGTCCGGTGGCTCAGACGGGAGCTGCAGAATTTACAGGACAGTCAGCGGAACAGTTGAGCGCGGGTACCGAAGAGGATGGTACGGTGGAGTCTCCGGTGGCAGAGGCTGATATGACTGTGTCCGACGGAGAAGCGGCGGAGGCTGTTGTAACGCCGGCAGAAACGGTTGTGCAGGAACCGCAGGCTGCGGAGTATCCTGCAGAGGAGGACGGCGATGTAGTGGTAGCGCCGGAGTCGACCGTTCAGGACAGCGCCGCAGATGAAACGGTTGGGGAAGACATCTTTGGATCTGAAGCAGAGATGAGTACGGCTTCTCAGGAGGCTTTGCCGGAGATCACGGCAATTGAGGATGGCTATGCAGTACCTGTCACGGCTTGGGAGGCTGCGGAGAATGGCAAATGGAAGCTGCGGAAAGGAACGGAGGAGCTGACAGGGGAGGCTGTCTACTTTACTCTGGAGGATGGCATGGTTCGCATCTGCACGGCAGATGGTGAGACGGTATTGTCCGATGGGTATTACCAGTTTGATGAAAACGGTCTTATGATGACCGGATATCAGAAAATTGTCAGAGCCATTGCGGTTTTTAGCCGGTCTGCGGAGGAAGATGAATATGCTTACTTCACAGATCAGGAGAGCGCAGTGCTCAATGCGGGCGTCCCGGAGGGAACGGCTGCAACGCCATATAACTCTAATCTGGGTCGGAGCATTAATAATTCCTGGCTGTGGTTGAATAATGCGTTCCATTATTACGGATCGGACGGAGAGGAGGTTTCCGTCGCGGAGCTGAAAAAGGAAGCGGGCTTCAAGGGATATTTCTCCATTAATGGCGCGTATTACTATCTGGAAGATGATGGAACGCCTTATGTGGGAGAGAAGGAAATCACTGCAGCCGAGGGTACTATGGCCGGCTATTATCTGTTTTTGCCCGCAGGCACAGACGGAATCCCGGGAAAGATGTGCGTAGCCGGCTGGTATAAGGATACTACCGATAAGGGTGACAGATACCGGTATTTTGGTACAGTAAATGATGCGAAGCCCGGCGCCCGGCTGTATGCGGAGACAACGATTGCTGATCTCAGCGCTTTGACAGGCGGAGAGAACGATAAGTATATCCTTGATGCGTCTGGTTATCCTTTAAAAAGCCAGCGGGTTGCGATAAATGGAAAATATTACGGTACGGATGCAAACGGAAAATTATTGACAGACAAGCTGGGTAAATTCGACGGCAAGAGATATTATTTTACCGCTGACGGTACTCAGGCTGCATATAAAAACGGCTGGTTCCGCTGCTCCGGCGAACAGAACCGCTACTATTACTTTGGCAGCACTGCCGGGCTGGTCGTGGAGAAGACAAGCTGGCAGAAGATTGACGGCAGCTGGTATTATTTCGGGACTACCGGGAATCATCTGGTAAATATACTTCTCTCCAACGGCAGATATTTTGACGAGAACGGCGCCATGGCGGAAGGCATGTATCAATCCAAGGTGAGTACTTCCGCCGGAGTCTATAAAATGGTGAAGGGAGAGACATACTATTTCCTTCCTTCCACTGCCACGGCGAAACATGGGGCAATGTACCGGAGCAAGTGGATCCGTAGTAACGGAAACTGGTATTATGCAGGTTCAAACGGGGCTCTGTTCCATGATATTCTTCTGAATAACGGACGTCTGTTTAATTCAGATGGAACTATGGCCAGCGGCTTTGTGACGGCGACAAAGAATATTACGGGCCAGGACGGTAAGTACAATATGAAGAAGGGGGAGACATACTATTTCCTGCCTTCCACAGATAAAAAAGCTTATGGGGCAATGTACCGGAGCAAGTGGCTCCGCTACAATGGGAACTGGTATTATGCGGGGTCAAACGGGGCGTTGTTCCATGACATCCTTCTGAGCAACGGACGTTTATTCTACAGTGACGGCAGCATGGCCAGCGGCTTTGTGACGGCAACGGAAAATATCACCGGCCAGTCCGGCATATACAAAATGGTGAAGGGAAAGACATATTATTTTACTCCTTCTACAGATAAAAAAGCTTATGGGGCAATGTACCGGAGCAAGTGGCTTCGCTATAATGGAAGCTGGTATTACGCGGGCTCAAATGGCGCTCTGTTTAAAAATGTAATGCTTTCAAACGGCCGGTATTTCAGGGCGGATGGAACAATGGCTGAGGGTATTGAAACCGCTTCGGACGGCAAGACATATTTCTTCCGCTATTCCACATCTACAAAGGCTTCCGGGTATATGTACAAAAATACCCTGATTTCCTATAATGGTAAATGGTACGGCGCGATGGCGGACGGACAGCTTAAGAAAAATGGGTGGTATAAGTTCAGCAGCGGATGGCGCTATTTCCAGAGCGACTATACCATGAAGACCAACGGCTTTGCGAAGCTGACCAATGGAACCAACGTATATCTGGACGCCAACGGCAAGATCTGCACAGGCTGGGTGGTGGTAAGCAATTCCCAGAACCTGGTAAGGTACATAAACCCGAATGGCAGTGATTATTACAAGAGTCAGGACGCCTGGATCGATGGAAAGTTCTATTCCTTCGACGCGAACGGTTATCGTATCAACGATCTGACCAGCAGGTTTACAGGTCCCTACTATCTGCAGGTGAACCGTCAGGCAGGCCTTCTGACTGTTTATGCGGATGCAAAGCTTACCATACCGGTGAAATCTATCCGTGTATCCGTAGGCAATCCCATCACGCTGACTCCGACGGGAACCTATACGCTGAAACAGGCTGATAAATGGCAGCTGCTGATGGGACCCTCCTGGGGACAGTATGGAACGCATGTAGTATCCGGTATTTATATTCATTCCGTAGCATGCTCTTACAGGAATCCTTATAATCTGCCAGTATCTGCATACAATATGCTGGGAAGTCCCGCATCTCACGGATGTATCCGCGCTGCAGTTGCGGATGCAAAGTGGGTATATTATAACTGTAACGGTTCAACGATCACCATCGGCGATTATTCGTATGATGCGAATAATGAGGCTCTCAGGGGTCCGCTGGGACGCCCGGCTCTTGTTCCGTATACTGGAAACGGCGCGGATCCCACAGATGATTTTACGAATCCCTACTGATCGTGCGAACGGATATGGCTGCTGACGCAGCCATATCTATACATAAAATAAACCCGGAGGGAAGTATCCATGAAAACATATCTGGTAACCGGCGGCGCCGGATTTATCGGTTCTAACTATATTCATTATATGTTTGAAAAATACGGAGATGAGATCAGGATCATTAATGTTGATAAGCTGACCTATGCCGGTAATCTGGAAAATCTTAAAGATATTGAGAAAAGAGAGAATTATACTTTTGTAAAGGCCGATATCTGTGACAGTGATAAGATCATGAAGATTTTTCAGGAAAATGATATCGACCGGGTGGTGCATTTCGCTGCGGAAAGCCATGTGGACAGAAGCATTAAGGATCCCGGGATTTTTGTAAAGACGAATGTGCTCGGAACTCTGGTAATGCTCAATGCGGCCAGGGCTGCCTGGGAGCTTCCGGACGGAACCTTTAAGCCGGATAAGAAATTCCTTCATGTGTCTACGGATGAGGTGTACGGTTCCCTGGATGAGGACGGCGGTTTCTTTTATGAGACAACTCCCTACGATCCGCACAGTCCTTACTCCGCCAGCAAGGCTTCCTCGGATATGCTGGTAAAATCCTATATGGATACGTACAGATTCCCGGCGAACATCACGAACTGCAGCAATAATTACGGACCGTATCAGTTCCCGGAGAAGCTGATCCCGCTGATCATAAACAATGCCCTTCACGGGAAAAAACTTCCGGTATACGGAGACGGTAAGAATGTCCGCGACTGGCTGTATGTGATGGATCATGCAAAGGGCATTGATATGGTACAGGAAAAGGGACGGCTGTTTGAGACGTATAATATCGGCGGACATAATGAGAAGCAGAATATTCAGATCATTCATATTATTCTGGAAACTCTGCAGGAAATGCTTTCTGAGGATGACCCCAGGAAAGCGCTTGTCAGCAAGGATCTGATCACCTATGTGGAGGACCGGAAGGGACATGACCGCCGTTATGCGATTGCTCCGGATAAGATCAGGGCAGAGGTGGGCTGGTATCCGGAAACTTGCTTTGAGGATGGCATCCGCCTGACGATCAAGTGGTTTTTGGAGAACGAGGATTGGATGAAGAATGTTACCAGCGGAGATTATCAAAAATATTATAATGAAATGTACAAATAACAAACGGGCAATACTCTCAAAAAGGGTATTGCCAATTTGTATGTTAATTGCAGTAATACGATAAAATAAAGTAAAATCGGGAGGACCATATGAAAGGTATCATATTGGCAGGCGGAGCGGGGACAAGGCTGTATCCGCTCACAAAAGCAATTTCCAAACAGATCATGCCGGTTTATGATAAGCCTATGATCTACTATCCCTTATCCACGCTTATGCTGGCAGGGATCCGCGAAGTGCTGATCATTTCCACACCCAGGGATATGCCTGTATTCAGGGAGCTTCTTGGGGACGGGTCACAGCTTGGCATGCGGTTTGAATATGCTGTTCAGGAGGCGCCGAGGGGTCTTGCGGACGCATTTATTATCGGAGAGAAATTCATCGGCAAAGATGCGGCGGCGCTGGTATTGGGGGATAATATCTTTTATGGGCAGAGCTTTTCCCGGGTGCTTATGAACGTGTACAGGCGTACAGAGGAGGAAAAGGGAGCGACGATCTTCGGATATTATGTAAGAGATCCCAGAGAATATGGGGTAGTGGAATTTGACAGGGACGGCAGGGCTGTTTCCATTGAGGAAAAGCCGGAGCATCCCAGATCCAACTATGCCGTTCCCGGCCTGTATTTCTATGATAACGATGTGGTGGAGATCGCGAAAAATGTGAAGCCCTCAGCCAGAGGCGAGATCGAGATCACCAGCATCAATAACGAGTATCTGAACCGGGGGACGCTTAAGGTGGAAACTCTGGGCCGTGGGTTCGCGTGGCTGGATACGGGGAATCATGACGCGCTGCTGGATGCGGCCGATTTTGTAGCGGCGTTCCAGAAGCGTCAGGGACTTTATATTTCCTGTATCGAAGAGATTGCGTACAAGCGGGGATTTATCACAAAGGAGCAGCTGGTGGGGCTGGCGCAGCCTCTTCTTAAAACAGCATATGGACAATATTTGATCGAAGTAGCGGAGGGATTGTAAGATGGGTAAGATTACGGTAGAGACTTGTGAGATCGAGGGTTTGAAGGTGATCACCCCCGCTGTGTTCGGCGACGAGCGCGGATATTTCATGGAGACATATAATTACAATGACTATAAGGCTGCCGGGATTGATATGGAGTTTGTTCAGGACAATCAGTCCAGCTCGAAAAAGGGCGTCCTTCGCGGCCTTCATTTTCAGATTGATTATCCGCAGGACAAGCTGGTGCGGGTAGTAAGCGGCGAGGTTTTTGATGTGGCAGTGGATCTGAGGAAGGGATCGCCCACATTCGGAAAGTGGCATGGCGTGATTCTGTCCTCTGAAAATAAGAAGCAGTTTTTTATCCCGAAGAATTTTGCTCACGGGTTTGTAGTGCTCTCTGATTCTGCGGAATTTGCGTATAAGTGTACGGATTTCTATCATCCCAATGATGAGGGCGGCCTGAAGTGGGACGATCCGGATATCGATATCCGGTGGCCGATCGATCCGGACATGGAATTGATTATTTCTGATAAGGATCAGAAATGGGGCGGCCTGAAGGAATATTGCGGCAAATAACGGTGGCTGGAGGAAAACGTGAAAAAACAGGAAATACTGCTGAAAGAGATTTATCACAACCGGAGGCTGATAGCTTCTCTGGCAAAAAATGATTTCAAGACAAAATATGCCGGCTCCTATTTCGGGACCATCTGGGCGTTTATTCAGCCGGTAGTGACGATCTGTGTATACTGGTTTGTATTTGGCCTGGCTCTGCGGGGAGGCGCGGAGAGAGAGGTCCCCTTTGTTTTGTGGCTGGTGGCCGGTCTTGTGCCGTGGTTTTTCTTTCAGGACGGGCTTGTCAGCGGGACAAATTCCCTTCTGGAATATAATTATCTGGTAAAAAAGGTGGTTTTCAATATCCGGATCCTGCCGGTAGTAAAAGTGATTTCGGCAATTTTTGTCCATCTTTTTTTCATTGCCATTGTGATCATCCTTTATGCAGCTATGGGATATTTTCCTGATCTTTATTATCTGCAGCTTTTATATTATAGCTTCTGTGTGTTTATGCTGGTCCTGGGGCTGTCCTATCTCACCGGCGCGGTGGTGGTATTCTTTCGGGATCTGAATCAGGTGATCGGCATCGGACTGCAGGTGGGTGTATGGCTTACGCCCATTATGTGGAATTTTGAAGACCTTGGCATCCAGAATTCTGTTCTGGCGAAGATTCTTCAAATCAATCCTATGTTCTATATTGTACAGGGATACCGGGATGCGCTCATCAAAAAAATATGGTTTTGGGAGCGTTGGCAGCTGACCTTATATTTTTGGCTGCTGACGGCACTGCTCTTTTTTACGGGGACCCATATGTTTAAAAAGCTGCAGGTTCATTTCGCGGATGTGCTGTAAATGGAGAGAAGCATGAGTGATTTTGCAATTCAGGTAAATCACCTGAGTAAAATGTATAAGCTTTACCGAAAGCCCTCGGACCGTCTTCGCGAGGCGGTAGGGCTTAAGGTGCCTGTTCAGGAGCATTATGCACTGCAGGATGTGAGCTTTGATGTAAAAAAAGGCGAGACAGTGGGGATCATCGGGACGAACGGCTCAGGTAAATCCACCGTATTGAAAATCATCACCGGAGTACTGAATCCCACAGAGGGCGATGTGAGGGTGGACGGACGCATCTCCGCCCTGCTGGAGCTTGGGGCAGGCTTTAATATGGAATATACGGGAATAGAAAACGTCTATCTCAACGGAACCATGATGGGTTTTTCCAGGGAGGAGATCGACGCGAAGCTTCAGGATATCCTGGATTTCGCGGATATTGGTGATTTTGTCCATCAGCCGGTAAAAGCTTATTCCAGCGGTATGTTTGTGCGGCTTGCCTTTGCCGTGGCCATCAATATTGAGCCGGAAATACTCATTGTGGATGAGGCATTGTCCGTGGGGGACGTTTTCTTCCAGGCAAAGTGTTACCGGAAATTTGACGAGTTTAAGGAGATGGGGAGAACCATTCTCTTTGTGAGCCATGATCTGGGAAGCATATCCCGGTACTGCGACAGGGTTGTGCTGTTAAACAAAGGGGTAAAGCTTGCGGAGGGCCAGCCCAGAGAAATGGTGGATCTGTATAAAAAGGTTCTGGTCCATCAGGAAAACCGGAAGCCGGAGGATGCAGCGGCGCCGGATAAAAAACAGGAGCAGAAATGGAAAAAGCCCTTTGAGGTAAATCCCAATGCGCTGGAATACGGTACAAAGGCTGCGGAGATCATTGACTATATTATCCTGGATGAAAAGGGACTGGAAACAAATACCATAGAGAAATTTACGGATTTTACCATAAAGATGCGGGTGAAATTTAATCAGGATATTCAGGATCCCATCTATGCGTTTTCCATCAAAAATCTGCAGGGTACGGAGGTGACCGGCACAAACACCATGTTTGAGAAGATCACTGTTCCGCCGCAGAGGGCGGGCAATATTCAGGAGGTCTCCTTTACGCAGAGAATGAACCTGCAGGGTACGGAATATCTTTTATCGCTGGGATGTACCGGCTATCATGATGGAGATTTTGACGTATATCACCGGTTGTATGATATCTGTAACATTACTGTAGTTGCAATGAAGAATACGGTGGGATTTTTTGATATGGATTCGGTCATCACGGTGGAGGATGACAGGAGTGAAACATAGAAAAGAACAGGAGGCGTCATGGAACAGATAGGCAAAGTAAAGCTGGACGATACCTTTTATCCAGGGAAAGATCTGTACTGCGACGGGGCGGTGGAGGACGAGCTTTTAAAGATCGTTACCGAAGAGCCGGAGGAGGAGTACAACCGGATCATTGCCGAAAAAAAGGACTGGGCGATTCTGTATCATCTGTCGCATATCCGGGGCAATATTGTGCAGTGGCTTCCCATAAAAAAAGACCAGACAGTGCTGGAGATCGGTTCCGGCTGCGGCGCAGTTACAGGAACATTGAGCGATCTGGCAAAAAAGGTGGATTGCATTGAACTGTCCAGAAAACGCAGCCTCATCAATGGGAACAGAAATCGAAGCCGGGGAAATATTACCATTAAGCTTGGAAATTTTCAGGAGGTGGAGGCCGCGCTTACGGATAAATATGACTGGATCACACTGATCGGGGTCTTTGAATATGGACAGAGCTATATTGCTTCGGAGGATCCCTACAGGGACTTCCTGAAGATTACAGGAAAGCATTTAAAACCCGGCGGAAAAGTAGTGATGGCTATTGAAAACCGTCTGGGGCTGAAATATTTTGCAGGCTGTACGGAGGACCACTGCGGTATTCTTTATGAAGGGATCGAGGGCTACCGTACAATCAGCGGCGTGCGTACCTTTTCCAGGCCTGAGCTTGAACGGATCATGAATGACGCGGGTTTTTTAAAAAGGGAATTTTATTATCCTTATCCCGATTATAAGCTTCCCATGAGCATTTATTCCGATGAATACCTGCCAAAGGTGGGAGAGCTTCGCACCAACCGGAATAATTTTGACAGAAAACGCCTCCGGGTCTTTGATGAGTCAGAGGCCTTTGACAGTGTGATCGAGAGCGGACTGTTTCCGCAGTTTTCCAATTCATTCCTTGTAGTGATGGAACAGGAGGCTGCGCATGAGTAAAATTATCTTTACAAAATATTCTAATGAACGTGCGAGGCGTTTTGCCCTGCGCACGGATATTCTGAAGGATGAGCGGGGCCGCTGGGTGCGTAAGAAAGCCCTGTATCCAGAGGGAAAAGAGCATGTCCGGAGCATCCTTCGCTGGTACGGGGAACTGAGCGGGCGATATGAGGGATCCGGAATTTTCATGAACCGCTGCCGGATGGAGGGAGATTCTCTGTTGCTGGAATATCTGGAGGGAAAGACTCTGGAGCAGATACTGGACGCTCATCTGATAGCGGGAAGGACAGAGAAACTTACGGAGCTTCTTTTTCAATATCTGGAGAAGGTCAGGAAGGGCTTCTCGCTGGAAGAGTTTCATGCGACGCCGGAATTTACGGAGGTGTTCGGGGAGGTAAAGCTTCCGGAAAAGCTTCTTTCCGGAGATGTGGCAGATGTGGATATGGCGCTGAACAACGTGCTGGTGGATCAGGGCTGGACTCTGATCGATTATGAATGGACATTCAGCTTTCCCATCCCCTATCATTTTGTGGTCTACAGGATCCTTACCTATTATCTGAATGGGAACAGCTCCAGAAATTGTCTGCATGAGCTTAATCTGCTGGAAAAAGCGGGTCTTACCCCGGAAGAAATAGAAATATATGAAAGAATGGAGCGCCATTTCCAGGATGTGTATGTTGTTTCGGAGGGAAAAGATAAGATGCCGCATGTACCCATCCGTAATCTTTTTGATTTCATATCTCCGGGAGAGGAGGACCTGACCGGACTCCGCTTCCAGGAGCAGAGTGAGCGGGCGGCCAGACTGGTACAGCTTTACGAGGGACCGGACAGGTGTTTTACGGAGGAACGGTCCAGGAGCCGGGAGCTTACCGGCGAGGGGGCTTTTGACGGCGTATTTCCGCTGGCGGATGACTGCCGTTACATTCGTCTGGATCCCTGTTCCCGCTATTGTGTCCTCCGTGACCTGAAAGTAAATGGAAGAGAAGACGTTCACACGGTGGAGACAAACGGAATTCGTACGGAGCCGGGGGAATGGTTTTTTGGAACAGAGGATCCTCAGATCATTCTGGAGCGCCCGAAGACGGATCAGGTTCAGATCTCTTTTTGTGTGGAATATTTGGATAAAACGGAGGCTTTAAGTCGCCTGAATGAATTGTATCAGCGGCAGAACCAAACGCTTAAGAAAACCAGGGCGGCGCTGAGGCAGAGGGAAGCTCTGATTCAGGAAATGGAAAATACGAAGGTCTGGAAGGCCTATCGAAAAATAAAAGGAAAGTGACAATGAGCGGACTGTATCACAGTGTGGATTTAAGCTGGTATAATCTGAAAATAGAGGACAGTTTTTTCCTTGAGGGCTGGATCGTTTCCGAGGATAAAGAGATCACGGACCTGGCCGTTTATGATCAGAACGGGCGGGAGCTTCCCTGCGAGGTACGGTGGAAGGAACGGCCCGATCTGGCGGAGGCCCGTAATGATCTTCATATCAGGAGGCTTCCCGGATTTAATATAAAAATACCGGGAGTATCCTGCTGGATCGGAAAGCTGGTACGGCTGGATCTGGCAGTGATTTTCGGAAAAGAAAAAGAAATTTTTTCTTCTGTGGATGGGGCATCTATTCGAAGTACCATTGCGGACAGTACCATTATCTATGAGGTGGACGTACTGAAGCTTATGGAAACCCGGCTGGTGGTGCAGGGATGGTTTATTGACCAGCGGAGAAGAAATGAAATACGGGTAAAGGATGCAAAGGGGAGGGATATTCCCTGTGAGATCTGCCGGACGGTTCGGGAGGACGCATGCGCCAGATATGCGGAGTACGTGGAAGAAAAAAGCAATATTGGATTTACGGTGAAAATTCCCGTAGACAGGATTCATACGAGCCAGGTGCGGGTGTGCTTTTTAAGCCGCCAGGTGCACAGAGAATACCGGGTGGATATGAAGGAACTGAAACGGCAGGCTACCCGCTCAGGCCGTCTGTACAATGCCCTCCGTCCGGGGAAATTTTCCGAAAATATGGAATATATCCGGAAGCATGATCTGGCTTCCTTTATGGATCACGTAAAGAGGGAGATTTCCCCTGAATATTCCAATTATAGTCTTCGGGTAAAGAATCACCGCCCGGATAAAAAGGAAATACGCAGGCAGAGGGAGTGCGTTTTTTCCTACCGCCCTAAGATCAGCATTGTGATTCCGCTTTATCATACGCCTGTGAAGTACCTCCGGCGGATTCTGGATTCCATTCGGGAGCAGACCTATGGCAGCTGGGAGCTGTGCCTGGCGGACGGAAGCGCGGAGGATAAGGTGGAAAAATGTATCCGCAGGCATTACGGGAAGGATCCGCGGATCAAATATAAGCGCCTGAAGGAGAACAAAGGCATTTCTGAGAACACAAATGCCGCGTTGGCGCTGGCTTCCGGGGATTATATCATGCTGTCCGACCATGATGATGTTGTGGAGCAGGGAGCGCTTTATGAAATTGTAAAGGCGCTCAATGAAAACCGGGATCTGGATATGATCTATACGGATGAGGATAAGATCGCCATGGACGGCCGGAGCTATTTTGAGCCAAATTTTAAGACGGATTTCAATCCCTTTATGCTGGAATGCAACAACTATATCTGTCACATTTTTGTCGTGCGTGCTTCCATTATGAAAAAAATCGGCGGTTTTCGGAGAGAGTATGACGGGGCCCAGGATTTTGATCTGATCCTCAGATGCTGGGAGGAAACCTCGGCTGACCGGATCTGTCATATTCCCGGAGCTTTTTATCACTGGCGGGCCCATCCAAATTCCACGGCGACCAATCCGGAGAGCAAGCGCTATGCCTATGAGGCGGGAGCAAAGGCCCTGAACGATCATTTCCGACGTATCGGTGTGGAGGCGGAAGCTGAGATCACGGAAACCCCGGGTATATACCGTATTCACCGGAAGGTGCGGGGAAAGCCTCTTGTCTCAGTTATTATACCGAATAAGGATCATGCGGAGGACCTGGAAAAGTGCCTGAAATCCGTGATTGAGAAAACCACCTACGATAATTATGAGATTCTGGTGGTGGAGAATAACAGTACGGAGAAAGAAACCTTTGATTATTATGATAAAATGTGTGAAAGATACCCCCGGTGCCGTCTGCTCACATGGGAGCGGGAATTTAACTATGCAGCCATCAATAATTTCGCCGTTCAGGGCGCCGGCGGAGAATACCTGCTGTTTTTGAACAATGACGTGGAGCTTATTACAAAAGACTGGATGGAGGAATTTTTGGGGATCTGTCAGCTTCCGCAGGTGGGGATCGTGGGAGCGCGGCTCTATTTCCCTGACGAGACGATCCAGCATGCGGGAGTTATCATAGGCCTGGGCGGCGTGGCAGGCCATATCTTTTCCGGAGCGTCCAGGTATGAGCCGGGCTATATGGGGAGGGCTATTATGCCGCAGAATCTGAGTGCGGTGACGGCTGCCTGCATGATGATGAAGCGAAGTGTTTTTGAGCAGGTGGGAGGATTTGACGAAGGATTCCGGGTCGCTTTCAATGATGTGGATCTCTGTATGAAGACCACGGCCGCAGGGTATCAGATAGTATGGAATCCCTATGTGGAGCTTTATCATTACGAGTCAAAATCCAGAGGCCAGGAGAATACCGGGGACAAACAGAGCCGTTTTTATGGGGAGGTTTACCGGTTTGAGAACAAATGGCCGGAAATTCTGGAAAAGGGAGATCCTTTTTATAATGTGAATCTGTCCCTGGAGGACGGCAATTGCAGCCTTCGGGATTAATGGGAGAGAATATATGACGAACAATGGATTTGTTGTAAAGAACGACCGTTTCCATCTGGAGGATACCAGCCGGTATATTCTTTACGGCTGGATGGTCCCGGGGGCTGAGATCAGCGCATTTTTGGACAAAAGCGCTCTGCCTGTAGAGGTGGAGCGGTTATCGGAGCAGATCAGTGAAAAACAGCATGGCGCGGAGGCGAGGGTTGTGATCACGGTGCCACCGGATACGTCTTCCTTCAGGGCGCTGCGGGTCTATGCGGGATGTGACGGGCGGAAGCTCTGCTTTCGGATTCTGGTGAAGGATCTCGAGGAAAAAAGGCAGGGAATTCGATGCTTCATCGATGACCTGTATGTGAGCAGGCAGGATGACATATGTAAAATTCAGGGCTGGTGTGTGGCAAAGGAACCGGTGCAGATCGTATTTGCGGACAGCGCCAGGCAGAAGCTGGAATGCGAAGTGGAGCGGTTTAACCGAAAAGATGTGGCCAGCATGTTTGAAGAGTGTGAGGTTGAGCCCCACTGCGGATTCCACGCGCAGTTCCATCCTGTACCGGAGGGCCGGGTATACCTTCTTATGAAGGCGGGAGAAGAACGGCTGGTAAAGGCGATCGAGACGTCGGGACCGGCCCTGAGACGGCAGAGGCTTGAGCGGCAGATTCACAAGGGCGCGGATTATTTTCGTTATCACGGTGTATTTTCTTTTGCGAAAAAGGCCTTTCAAAAGGTCTTTGATGTGAAGAACCGCCCAATCATTTACAGTCAGTGGATCCAGAAGCATTTGCCCTCTGAGCGGGAATTAAACGCACAGAGGAAGGCAGACTTTGATTATATGCCGAAGATCAGCATAGCAGTTCCCCTTTACCGGACGCCGGAAAAATATCTGAACGCCCTGGTGGAATCCATCCGCAGTCAGAGCTATGAGAACTGGGAGCTCTGCCTGTCAGACGGAAGCGGGGCGGATTCTCCTCTGGATGGAATTCTGGATAAATATGAAAAAATGGATTCCAGGATCCGGACGGTGAGAAACGGACGGCAGCTTCATATTGCGGAGAATACCAACGAGGCATTGAAAATAGCCACAGGGGATTACATCGCTTTCGCGGATCATGATGATCTTCTGACTCCCAACGCCATGTACGAGGTGGTAAAGGCCGTCAACCGGAATCCGGCTCCGCTGGTGCTTTATTCAGATGAGGATAAGGTTACTGTGGGGGAGAAATTTATGCAGCCCCATATGAAGCCGGATTTTAATATTGATCTTCTTCGGACTGTGAATTATATCTGCCATCTTTTTGTGGTAAAAAGGGAGCTTCTGGATCAGGTGGGAATGCTGGATCCGGAGTTTGACGGGGCCCAGGATTATGATTTAATTTTCCGGTGCATAGAAGCCACGGACAGGATCTTCCATATCCCGAAGGTCCTGTATCACTGGCGGTTTTTCGAGGGCTCCACTGCGGAGAATCCGGAGAGCAAGCTGTATGCCTTCGAGGCGGGTAAGCGGGCAATCGAGGCCCATTATCGGCGTACAGGGATTCATGCAAAGGTGCGCAGGGGCGAGTTCCTGGGGCTGTACCGTACCAGATATATCCGGGATTACGATCCGCTGGTTTCCATTATTATTCCAAACAAGGATCATATTGATGATCTGAAGCGCTGCATGGATTCCATCGAGAAAAAGACCACTTATCAGAATTATGAGTATGTGATCGTAGAAAATAACAGTACGGATCCGGCCACCTTTGCTTACTATAAGGAGCTGGAGGAAAATAATCCCAGAGTCCGAGTGATCTGCTGGAAGGATGAATTTAATTATTCAGCCATCAATAATTTCGGGGCTTCCTTCGCGAGAGGAGAATATCTTTTGCTTTTGAATAATGATGTGGAAGTGATCAATGAGGACTGGATGGAGGAGATGCTGGGCTACTGCATGCGTGAGGACGTGGGAATTGTAGGCGCACGGCTGTATTACGACGATGATACGATCCAGCATGCAGGCGTGGTGATCGGCTTCGGCGGTATCGCAGGTCACGCTTTTGTGCAGCAGAAGAGGGGCTTTACCGGATATTGCCACAGGATCATCTGCGCGCAGGATTACAGCGCGGTGACGGCTGCCTGTATGATGGTGAAAAAATCTGTTTTTGATAAGGCGGGCGGTTTTACAGAGGAGCTCAAGGTGGCATTTAACGATGTGGATTTCTGCATGAAGGTGCGTTCCCTGGGAAAACTGGTGGTGTATAATCCCTATGCGGAGCTTTATCATTATGAGTCGAAGTCCAGAGGGCTGGAGGATACGCCGGAAAAGATCGCCCGTTTTAACAGTGAAATAGAAACCTTTGAGAAGAGATGGCCGGAGATTCTGCGTGACGGCGATCCCTATTATAATCCCAATCTCACGTTGGAGAGCCAGGATTTCTCTTTGAGAAGAATATAGAGGAGGCAAAATATGAAGGTTTTAGTGACAGGAGCAAAAGGCCAGCTGGGATTTGATGTGATGAATGAGCTGGCAAAACGCGGCCATGAGGGTGTGGGTGTGGATGTGGAGGAAATGGATATTACCGTTCCGGAGCTGGTAAAAAAGGTGATCGCTGAGGTGAAGCCGGATGTGGTCATGCATGGGGCGGCCTATACCGCGGTAGATGCGGCCGAGGACAATCCGGAGCTTTGCAGAAGGATCAACGCATACGGAACTGAGAATATTGCAAAGGTATGCCGGGAGCTTGATATCCCCATGGTGTATATCAGTACGGATTATGTTTTTGACGGACAGGGTGAGCGTCCCTGGGAGCCGGATGACAGGAGGGATCCTCTGAATGTCTACGGCGAGACGAAATATGAGGGCGAGCTGGCCGTACAGAACAACCTGGAAAAGTTTTTTATTGTACGTATTGCCTGGGTCTTTGGCGTAAACGGCAAGAATTTCGTTAAAACGATGCTGCGCCTCGGTGAAGATCATGACAGGATCACGGTGGTAAATGACCAGATCGGTTCTCCAACATATACCTATGACCTTGCGCGGCTTCTGGCAGATATGATGGAAACAGACAAGTACGGTATTTATCATGCGACAAATGAAGGAATATGCAGCTGGTATGAATTTGCAGCGGAGATCTTCCGCCAGGCCGGCATGAATGTAAATGTAGTGCCCGTAACCAGCGCGGAATATACTGCGGCAAAGGCAAAACGGCCCTTTAACAGCCGCATGAATAAGGACAAGCTGGATGAGATGGGATTTGAAAGACTGCCCTCCTGGCAGGATGCCCTGAGCCGTTACCTGAAAGCGCTGAAAGCCTGAATATGGAAACAAATACCCCCTGTGAGCTGGCTTCGCAGGGGGTTGTTTCAGTTATGCTCTATTCAGTTATGCTTTTATGACCTTTACCATGAGTATAATGAGAAGGACAAGCAGGACTGCGAAGACGCCGCCGATGATGCAGTAGGGGACAATGGACTTATTTAACGTATAGTTCTCAGCAGCCTGAAGGTTTTTCTGGCCGGTTTCGATGAGGGTGGTATCGATATTTTCCTCAACCACCGCCATGGTGGCTGTCCCTACGGGGACGCCGCTGTAAAAGTACTGCCGCGTGTACTGATCATTTGAGGCTTCTGCGTCCTGTACGGTCAGATCCGCTTCTGTGGCCGTGACGGGGATAAAGACAACTCCGCCGTCCAGCATATTAAAATCATCTGAGCCCAGAGTCACCTCATGGAAATTATTGAAACCATAATCCAGAAGAGTGACAGCCTCCGGCTCCGTCTGATTATCGGCGCCCTGAAGTATCACTGTGATCAGGGTGGAGCCGTTTCTCTCCGCCGCGCATACCAGAGTGCTTCCGGATGCGGAGGTGAAGCCCTCCTTGCCGCCCAGGCATCCCTGATAATAGGAAGAGCTGGTGTTATTCATAAGCTGAAAATTATTGGACAGCGCGCGCTCCCCGCCGGAGATATTTGTGGCAGGAATGGTGTAGGACACCGTGGAAGCGATGGTGCGGAACGCATCATTCTGCATGGCCGCCTGCATGATCAGCGCCATATCGTGTGCTGTGATATGCTGATTCTCATCCGGAAGGCCGGTGGGATTGGTGAAAAGTGTGTTGGTGCAGCCAAGCTCCTGAGCCCTGGTATTCATCATTGCGACAAAATTTTCTACGGAGCCTCCCACATGCTCCGCGATCTGGAGGGCGATATCATTGGCGGAAGCCAGCATGACCGCATACAGACACTGTTCCATGGTAAAGATCTCGCCGAGCTGTGCCGAGATACTTACGCCCCCGTCCGTAACGCCGGACACACCGGTTTCCGTCATAGTGACGGTATCTGTAAGCTGACTGTTTTCCAGCGCCAGAAGCATGGTCATGATCTTTACAGTGCTGGCCGGGAACAGGGGTTCGTCCATATTTTTCGCATAGAGGATGGTATTTGTGGAATCCTCCATCACGATGGCTGCCGTGGAGGAAATATCAGGACCCTGGGGCCATCCGGAGATAGCGTTGGTAGAGACGGCGGATGCCGCTTCCTGGGAAGCATCCTCTCCGGCGTCCTGATCCTCTCCGAAAACTGCTGCCTGGCAGAGAAGGGAAAATGCGATTCCCGCGGCCAGAAGGCCTGCAAAAAATTTTTTTATATACATAATGGTTCTCCTATCAAATTAGCTGTCTGGAATCTACAGGCTTAGTATAGCACAGGCATAAACGGTAATTCAAGTAGCAGCTTCAGCCCTGGCTGAACGGATATTAATTCAATGCTTTCTTCTGTAAACATCATGGTTCTTATGCTTGCGCGGGGAAAGCTGCGGTGTTAAAATAAAGTGTGTTTTATTACAAAAAATATTGAGGTTTTATATATGAGCAGACATCAGGGGCCCATTGGCAGGATCCAGTGGGGCAGAGTGGCAAAAAAACTGAATTTTTATACCATTCAAAAAGGGTTTCGTTATTTGAAGCATTATGGGCTTAAGGAATTCTGGATTCGTCTTCATGAGCGGTTTGAACCGGAGGATATTCCCTACGGGTCCTGGTATGAAGCCTATGTTCCGGATGAGGGGGAACTGGAAAGACAGCGGAGATCTCATTTTGCAGAGGAGCCTCTGATCAGCGTGGCAGTGCCCGCCTTTCGGACGCCGCCAGAATTTTTGAGCCAGATGATAGACTCCGTTCTGGCACAGACCTATGGTAACTGGGAGCTTTGTATTGCAAACGGAAGCCCCGAGGACGAAGAGATGCAGCGGGCGCTCATCTCCTATGCAAAAAAGGATCCCCGCATCCGTTTCGTGAATCTCAGAGAAAATCTGGGAATCGCTGGGAATACAAATACAGCTTTGAAAATGGTGGCGGGAGAATTCGCGGGGCTTCTGGATCACGATGATCTGCTTGCGCCAAATGCCCTGTACGAGGTGGTTTCCGCCATAAACAGGGATCCGACGCTGGATATTGTTTATACGGACGAGGACAAGGTGACCATGGAGCTGGATGAGCATTTCCAGCCTCATTTTAAGCCGGATTTCAGTCTGGATCTTCTTCGCTCTAATAATTATATCTGTCATTTTCTGGTAGTCCGGACTGCCGTGATCCGGGAGGCAGGAGGCTTTTCAAAGGAATTCGACGGAGCCCAGGATTATGATTTTATTTTCCGGTGTGCGGAAAAAGCAAGGAAGGTAGGCCATGTGCCGGAGATCCTGTACCACTGGCGGACCCATAAGGCTTCCACAGCGGATAACCCGGCCAGTAAAATGTATGCCTTTGAAGCGGGAAAGCGCGCGATCGAGGCTCATCTGAAGCGTACGGGTGTGGCCGGAACGGTCAGCTTCACACCGGATCTGGGCTTTTACCGTGTGGAATATCCGGTGCAGGGCGAGCCGGCGGTCTCTATCATTATTCCCAATAAAGATGAAAAAGAAACACTGAAAGCATGTCTGGATTCAATCAGAGAAAAAACGGAATATGCGAATTATGAAATTATTATTGTAGAAAATAACAGCAGCACCGAAGAGATCTTTTCGTATTACAGGGAGCTTTCTCAGGATCCCCGTATTCATCTTCTGCGGTGGAATAAAGAATTTAATTATTCCGCCATCAATAATTACGGCGCCCGTCATGCAAAGGGAGAGTACCTGCTGTTTTTAAATAATGATGTGACGATCATCACTCCCGGGTGGCTCCGGGAGATGCTGGGGGTCTGTCAGCGGGGCGAAGTAGGCGCGGTGGGTGTGAAGCTCATCTATCCGGATAATACCATTCAGCATGCCGGGTGTGTGGTAGGTATGGGCGGTATCGCGGGCAATATGTTTACGGA
Source organism: uncultured Blautia sp. (assembly GCA_964528895.1). Classification (GTDB taxonomy): domain Bacteria; phylum Bacillota; class Clostridia; order Lachnospirales; family Lachnospiraceae; genus Blautia_A. The sequence goes on from CAZGTY010000001.1 coordinate 109,691, forward strand.
CATGCCGGCGAATCGTACCGGTTATCTGCACAAGGCCTCGATCCTGCAGGACATGAGCGCGGTCACTGCCGCGTGCATGATGATGAAAAAAAGCGTATTTGAAGAATCAGGCGGTTTTACGGAGGAGCTCGCCGTAGCGTTCAATGATGTGGATCTGTGTCTGAAGGTGCGGGAGTGCGGATATCTGATCGTGTATGATCCCTATGTACGGCTGTACCATATGGAGTCCAGGACGCGGGGAACGGAGGACAGCGAAGAGAAGGTACGCCGTTTTCAGAGGGAGATCGAGTATATGCGGCGCCATTGGATATCCATTCTGAAAAACGGAGATCCGTACTATAATAAAAACCTGTCACTGACAAAATGGAATTATTCCCTGAGGCCGCTGGAAAATATGAAAGCCGGGGAAAATAAGGAGAATTGATGCAGGAAATATCGATCATTATTCCCAACTATAACGGAATGGCGTTTCTGGAAGGCGTGCTTGGGAGCCTGGAGTGTCAGACAAATGAAGATTTTGATGTGATTCTGGTTGATAATGGCTCCACAGATGGCAGCGGGGCCTTTGTAGCGGCGAATTATCCGTGGGTCCGCATGATACAGCTGCCGGAAAATTTCGGCTTCTGTAAAGCCGTAAATGAAGGGATCCGTGTATCCCGCAGTCCGTATGTGCTGCTTTTAAATAATGATACGGAGGTGGAGACGGATTTTGTGGCAGAGATGCTTGCCGCTATTACACGGCATAAAAATGCGTTTTCCTGCTCGGCAAAAATGGTGCAGTACCATGACAGGGACAGGCTGGATGATGCGGGCAATTATTATTGCGCCCTAGGCTGGTCCTTCGCCAGAGGAAAAGGCAGGGATATCCATACCTTTGACAGGGAGGAGCGCGTGTTCGCAGCCTGCGGCGGAGCTGCCATTTACCGGAAGAAGATCTTTGAAGAGATAGGATATTTTGACGAGGAGCATTTTGCCTATCTGGAGGATGTGGATATCGGGTACAGGGCCCGGATCTATGGATATGAGAACTGGTATGCGCCAAAGGCCGTGGTTTATCACGTGGGAAGCGGCACCAGCGGTTCCCGTTACAATCAGTTTAAGACCCGTTATTCCTCCCGCAACAATGTATATCTGATCTATAAGAATATGCCTTTTTTACAGATCATTCTGAATTTGCCCTTTCTGGCTGCGGGCTTTTGTGTGAAGCTTCTGTTTTTTGCCGTAAAGGGGATGGGAAGGGAATATGCAGCCGGAATTAAGAACGGCTTTCAGCTCAGCAGGAAAGGGGGCAAGGTACCCTTTCGGATAAAACATCTGCCTGCATATCTGAAAATACAGGTGGAGCTGTGGGCGAATATTGTGCGCCGTTTCGTGGGATAGATGGAGACGCGGGAAAAGGATCTTCATAGAAATTTTAGAATTTATAGCACGGATTTTATTGATTTTGTGGCTTATCTATTATAAGATAATAAAATGATGCGTGGTTATTATAAAATGAGATAAACAGAGGTGGCAGAGTTTGATTCAGGACAATCAAAGGAATTTCAGTCGCCTTCACATGCTGATCGATATATTTGTAATTGTAATTTCGTATTATCTGGCCTGGCTGCTCCGTTTTGTGGGGCCCTTTGCCCGTACGGCGGTCCGTGCGAAAAGCTTTGAACAGTACATGTTTCTGCTGGTGGCGATCATACCTGCATACATGATCCTGTATCATGCATTTAACCTGTATACGCCCATGCGGATGCAAGGACGGCGCCTTGTTCTGGCGAATATCATAAAGGCGAACACACTGGGGCTTTTGCTTATTATTTTCATGCTCTACATGTTTAAGGAGGACGATTATTCCCGCCTGACCTTTTACATTTTCTACTTTGTAAACATTGGGGTAGAATGGGGCGTACGAATGTTTATTTATTACCTTCTGCGCGATATGCGGAGAAGGGGCCTTAATCAGAAACAGATGGTTCTTGTAGGATACAGCCGGGCGGCTGAGGAGTATATAGACCGGGTGCAGCAGAATCCCCAATGGGGCTATGTGATACGGGGAATCCTGGATGACAATGTTCCGGCAGGTACGGTCTATCATGATATCAAGGTCATCGGAAGAATTGCCAATCTGATGGTGATCCTGCCGGAAAACCGTCTGGATGAAATTGCGATCACTCTGGGACTGAGTGAATATGACCGGCTGGAGGAGATTGTATCAATGTGCGAAAAATCGGGGGTACATACAAAGTTTATTCCCGATTATAATAAGATCATTCCCACGAAGCCCTATACAGAAGATATTTTAGGACTTCCGGTGATCAATATACGCTATGTCCCGCTGAATAATACCTTTAATGCACTGATAAAGCGTGCGATGGATGTGGTGGGTTCGATCGCGGCGATCATTGTATCATCTCCGGTGATGCTGCTGATGTGCATATTGATAAAAGCTACCTCGCCCGGGCCGCTTATCTATAAACAGGAGCGGGTGGGGCTGCACAATAAGAAATTTCTTATGTACAAGTTCCGGTCTATGGAGCTGCAGCCCGAAGCTGAGGAGAAAAAGGCATGGACGGTGAAGAACGACCCGCGTGTGACAGGGATCGGAAAGTTTATGCGGCGTACCAGTATTGATGAATTGCCGCAGCTGTTTAATATATTGAAGGGCGATATGAGCCTGGTGGGTCCCAGACCGGAACGGCCGTTTTTTGTGGAGAAGTTTCGGGAGGAAATACCCAGATATATGGTGAAGCATCAGGTCAGGCCCGGACTTACGGGCTGGGCGCAGGTGAATGGCTACCGGGGAGATACCTCCATTCGCAGGCGCATTGACTGCGATCTTTATTATATAGAAAACTGGACGATAGGCTTTGATATTAAGATACTGTTATTAACCTTCTTTAAGGGATTTATAAATAAAAATGCTTACTAAAAACGAGGGGAAGATTATGGCTCAATCAGGAAAAAGAAAATTCAGGACGGCATTATTTATCCTGGAAATTTTGATTTTACTGCTGTTTATTGGAGCGCTCTATGTGTACGGCCAGCTTGACAGTAAGCTGGATAAAGTGGAGCAGCCGGTTTTTGATGAGGAAAGGGTAATTGTAAATCCCGATGCGCCGAATATGACCGGATACAGCACCTACGCGCTGTTCGGTATCGATCACCGGGACAAGAATGAAGCCCTGGACGGAAATAACAGTGATACCATTATCATTGCCAGCGTAAACAATGATACCAAGGATGTAAAGCTGGTTTCCGTATATCGCGATACACTGCTGAACCTGGGGGACGGAACCTATGCCAAGGCCAACGCCGCCTATGCATACGGCGGCCCTGAGCAGGCGATTACGATGCTGAATACCAATCTGGATCTGAATATCACGGATTATGTCACGGTTGATTTCAGCGCGCTGACTGAGGTGGCTGACGCCCTGGGCGGGCTGGATATTCCACTGTCCTACGCGGAGGCAGTTCACATGAACAACTACTGCAAGGAGGTATCTGAGGAGACAGGGAAATCCTATGAACCGATCGATCTTCCGGAGGAACCTGAGGATATTGAAACGCCGATGGGCGTATATCATCTGAATGGAGTGCAGGTTACCTCCTACTGCCGTATCCGTTATACGGCGAGCCTGGATATGGGGCGTACGGAGCGTCAGAGACTGGTGCTGCAGATGCTGGCAGAAAAAGCCAAGAGTGCGGGCCTGACCACTTTATTTGATCTGATGGACAAGGTATTTCCGCTTGTGACCACTTCTTTGACGAAGACGGAGATTCTTCAGATGATGCCGTCTATGATCGGCTACAGTATGAATGATACTACCGGTTTCCCGCAGGATTATAAATTTTCCAATGTACGGGGAAGCATCATTGTGGCCACTTCCCTCGAGTCAAATGTGGTGAAGCTGCACGAGTTTCTCTATGGAAGCGCGATTACGTATACTCCATCGTCCGAGGTGGTGAGCTACAGCGCAAAGATTCTGGAGATTGTTGGAGGCGAGGAGCAGCTGGACGATGTTCAGATCATTACATCGGAGGAAGAAAATACTGCGAATGATAACTTTATATGGTCTGAAAGTACAGGCAGCAACTGGGATTATAGCAGTTGGGACAGCGAAAGTGAAGAAAGCGACGGAAACGAAGGCGGCTACGAAGAAATCGGCGGAAATGAAGGCGACTACGAAGAAAACGGCGGAAATGAAGGCGGCTACGAAGAAATCGGCGGAAATGAAGGCGGCTACGAAGAAATCGGCGGAAATGAAGGCGGCTACGAAGAAAGCGGCGGAGACGAAGGCGGCGGAGACGAAGAGGGCGGCTATATAGAACCGTCGACCGGAGAGGGAGAGCCTCCAACGGAATAATTCAGAAAACAGGAGACAGATATAGATTCATGGCAGCCATCTCTGTATAACAAATATGCAGAGATGGCTTTTGTATCATGAGACAAGGGCAAATGGACACAAAACGGGTGCGAAGGACTGTACGCGGAACAAGCCGCAGTCTCAGTCTCCTGTCGGGCAGCTCATATCAAAGAACGAGAGGTTAATATGGAAGAAGCGCTTGTTGATGTAATAATTCCCACATATCATCCCGGAAGGGAATTTGGAATGCTCCTGGAAAGATTGGAAAAACAGTCTTATCCGGTGCATAAGATATCAGTCATAAACACGGAGGAAGAATTCTGGGATTCTGCCTGGGAGGAGTATCCCCGTGTGGAGGTTCATCATATAAAAAAGGCGGAGTTTGACCACGGCGGAACGAGAAGCTGCGCGGCCGGCCTGTCAACGGCTGATATCATGGTATTTATGACTCAGGATGCTCTGCCTGCGGACAGAAAGCTCATAGAAAATCTGATCCGGCCCATACTGACTGTGAAGGGAGTCGGAGCCTCCTATGCCCGGCAGCTTCCGAAAAAAGGCTGCGGCTTTGCGGAGCGTTATACCAGATCCTTTAATTATCCGGCGGCTTCCTCGGTAAAGAGCCGGGATGATTTTGCTGTTTACGGGATCAAAACATTTTTCTGCTCGAATGTATGTGCCGCTTATTATCGGGAAACATATGAAAAGCTGGGCGGCTTTGTAAAACACGCCATATTTAATGAGGATATGATCTATGCGGGCCGGCTGGTGCGGAGCGGAGGGAAAATTGCTTACGCGGCGGACGCCAGAGTATTTCATTCACATAATTATTCCTGTATGCAGCAATTCCGGCGGAATTTTGACCTGGGGGTTTCCCAGGCGGATCATCCGGAGATCTTTGCGGAGTTTTCCTCCGAGGGAGAAGGGATTCGTCTGGTAAAGAATACGGTTTCTTATCTTATTTGCAAGGGACGGCTGTTTTCAGTTCCGGGGGTAATTTTGGGCAGCGCCTGTAAATACGCAGGATATTTTATGGGGAAAAGGTATTGCAGACTTCCCAAAAGGGTGATTCGCTGGTGTACGATGAATAAAAGCTACTGGGAGTCGCCGGACATTGATTTTTAAAAGAGTTATCACACTTTGAACACAATTGCCTGTTACACTTACCCTATGAAAATACGACAGACATTGTGGAAATAGAAGGGAGCCGGTAATTATGGATGATGAAATGAGAAATGATCAGGAAAATCCCCGGCCTGATGGGACACAGGATTCCGGACAGGCGCCGGCCAGGTACACCCATTATGAGGTGAAGCAGAGAGCTGTCCCTGTGAAACGTTCATCGCGTCCTCCTTACAGCTCAGGGAAAAAGAGGAGAAAAAGCTTTGGGGACAGATTTGCCGGCACGGTGGTTCTGGCGGTTGTTTTTGGCCTTGTTGCAGGCTGCGTTTTTCAGGGAGTGAATATTGTTTCTGAAAAATATTTGAGCTCTGCGGATGAGACACCTATCGGAACCACGGAACTGATCGCGGACACCGATACGGATTCGCAGCAGGAAAGCGTGCAGAATGTTATAGCCGGGAGCGGGACTGTGGCCGGAGTTGCCGAGGCTACCATGCCCTCTGTGGTAGCGATCACTTCCGTAAGTATTCAGGAGATCCCCGATTATTTCGGGTATTATTTCGGATATGGCGCCAGGGAATATCCCAGCACGGGAAGCGGATCAGGCATCATTGTGGGTGAAAATGATGATGAGCTTTTGATTGCTACGAATAATCATGTGGTGGAAGGGGCAACTACGCTGAATGTATGCTTCATCGGGGACGATGTGGTGAAGGCGGGCGAGGAGACCCAGAGCCAGGCGGGAAACGGCGGAGACATTAATGTGGAGGATGCTGTCAGCGCAAAAATAAAGGGAACAGACGCAGAGAATGACCTTGCGGTTGTGGCTGTAAATAAAGAGGATATTCCGGAGGATACTATTCAACAGATTAAGATCGCGCAGCTGGGAAATTCGGATAATCTGGCGCTGGGTGAGCAGGTGGTCGCCATCGGCAATGCGCTGGGCTTTGGCCAGTCGGTGACATCCGGATGGGTCAGCGCCCTGAACCGGACGGTAACACTGGAGGATGGTACAAGGTCTGAGCTGATACAGACAGACGCGGCTATCAATCCCGGAAACAGCGGCGGGGCGCTGCTGAATATGCGGGGCGAGGTGATCGGCATCAATTCGGCGAAGTATGCGGATGACGCGGTGGAAGGGATCGGATATGCCATTCCCATTTCCAAGGCGCAGCCTATTCTGGAGGATCTGATGAATCTCCGCACAAGGGATAAGGTAGAGGAAAGCAAGGCGTCGTTTCTGGGCGTTGAGATCCTGGATCTGACTACGGAAGCCATTGAGATGTATAATATGCCGACGGGGGCCTTTGTATATGAAGTGACGGCAGGGGAGGCTGCCGAGGCAGGCGGTATCCGAAAAGGGGATATCATCGTGAAGCTGGACGGACAGAAGATCACGGACAAGGAAAATCTGGTAGAGAGGCTTCAGTATTATGAGGCCGGTGAAGTGGTGGAAATTGTAGTTGCCCGGGCGAATGATGGCGAATACGTGGAGCAAACGCTGGAAGTCACGCTGGGCTCCAGGGCGTCGGCAGATAATTAAAAACAGATACTCCGGGCAGCGGCGCTGCCCGGGGCTTTTTTTCTTTATGATGAAGCGGAGGGCGGATAGAAAAGCCCGGATAAAATTTATAAAAACTTTAGATTGCGGTCAGGTATACTTGTGCTATAATGAAAAGAAGGAGACGCATTTGGAAAGGAGTCTTTATGACAGACGAGTTTGATGTGACAGAACAGCCTGATGACACTCAGAAAAAGAAAGACGGCGGCGATAATTCTGATTATGAAAAATATTGCTTTCTCTGCCACAGGTCGGAAAAACAGGCGGGGAAGATGATCGATCTTCCGAACAACATACATATCTGTCCGGACTGTATGCAGAAGAGCTTTGACGCTATGAACAGCCAGATGGGAAACGGCAGCATCAATTATTCCGAGCTTCTGAACATGCCGAATATCAGCATGATCGATCTGAGCAGCCTGCAGAACCAGATACCCAGACAGCAGCAGGTAAAGAAGAAAAAGAAAAAAGAAGATGCGAAGCCGGTTCTGGATCTGAAAAACATACCGCCGCCCCATAAGATCAAGGCTACGCTGGATGAATATGTGATCGGGCAGGAGCATGCAAAAAAGGTCATGTCCGTAGCTGTGTATAACCATTACAAGCGTGTAGCTACCGACACGATGGACGAAATCGAAATCGAAAAGTCCAACATGCTGATGATCGGCCCTACGGGCTGTGGTAAAACTTATCTGGTAAAAACCCTTGCCAGGCTTCTGGATGTGCCGTTGGCCATTGCAGATGCCACCTCTCTGACGGAAGCAGGCTATATAGGAGACGATATTGAGAGCGTTGTATCCAAGCTTTTGGCTGCTGCGGACAATGATGTGGAAAAGGCTGAGCATGGAATCATCTTTATCGATGAGATTGATAAGATCGCAAAAAAGAAAAATACCAATCAGCGTGATGTGAGTGGAGAGGCAGTCCAGCAGGGGATGCTGAAGCTTCTGGAAGGCAGCGAGGTAGAGGTGCCGGTAGGGGC
>CAZGTY010000002.1:0-57569 GCA_964528895.1 uncultured Blautia sp.
CGCCGTCAGGTAAACCGCCGTCAGGTAAACCGCCGTCAGGTAAACCGCCGTCAGGTAAACCGCCGTCAGGCAAACCGCCGTCAGGTAAACCGCCGTCAGGTAAATCACCGCCGGTCATATCGCCGCGGCCGCGCATACCGCCGCCCTTCATCATACCATCCGCCCCGGCAAAATCGGCCTCGCCGTTCATGCCGTTAGGAAGATCTCCCATACGGCCGGAGCTGTTTCTGGTATAACGGCCTTCGATGAAAGCGGCCGCTTTTTCGGAAGAAGTCATGGAGGCGACCGCCTCGTCACTCAGGATATTACCCTCTGCGTCAAACCATGTCCACCCCTCTGCGTAGTCCAGATTATCCAAATACCATTGCAGATTGGATCGGAATTCTGCTAAATAGAGATCAAGGTACGATCCGTAATAGCCGTTGGTCTCCGGATGAGCTTCCGGGTCGTACTCTATGGTCAAAGCGATGGTATCGTCCATATCGCCGTCTCCATTCAGGTCAAAGCCGACAGCCGCCTCTTCCGCAGACAGGTTCTGTTCGTTAATGTATTCCATATATGCAGCGGAAAGATACTCTGCCAGCTGAGACTGGAAATCTGTGCCGAAATCATAAGTAGTATCCATATAATATTCGAAGGCCATAGCCATATCCCCCTCATACAGAGAGGTGATGGCGCTGTATGCAATACAGCCCCAGGCGCCGTCGGAAATATCATAGTCCGTGTCGCCGATGGTTACGGTAGTTGAGTAGCTTCCGTCCTCCAGCCTGTAGACTCCGACAGCTCCGGCTTCGATCTCATAGTCGTAAAAGTCGGGGTTATTGGAGGTAGCAGCGAACATAGCGGCATGAGCCCCTCCGCCTGAACCGCCGGTGGAAACAAGATAATCTGCATTACCGGGCAGATTTCCAAGTAAAATATTATATTTTACAAAGCGGGCCGCATTTTTCTGGTCCACAAGGCAGGAGGGAGCGTCGCCGGTATAGAGGGTATCTCCGTTTTCGTCTGTTATGGCGTCCTGTTTACCGCGGTTGCCGCAGGAAACATTAATATAGCCTTCTCCCGCATACGTGGAGGCCGCGGCGGTGTTGGCGCTGGAACCGTATCCGGCGGCTCCTGTGTTCAGAATAATCGGAGCGGTAGCGGCAGTATAGAGCTGACCGTTTGCGCTGGTAATTTCAGCATCAAAATCTATAACGAGTGAGCCCTTGACTGCTTCCGTGAAAGCGTCGGCGGTTACATCCGCCGCTCCGTCTCCATCCATATCAATACCCGTAACATAGGCTCCTGGAACGCAGACAGAGACGCCCTGCTGATCTTCGATTTCGGGATAAGCCACGGCAGATACGACGGAGAGGACCCAGGAATCTGTGCCCCCTGAATAGGTCCACTCCTGATCTTCGTTGTTTGCCAGATTCAATGTGTATTCAATATAGCTTCTGTCTGAGACGGAGGCTTCCGCCGTCTGTTCGGGAACCGTATTCTCCGTTTCAGAGGCGGTCTCCGCGCCTACATTGAAGCAGAAGGACAAACCTGCGATCATTGTAAGGGAAAGAGAAAATACCGGTAGCTTTTTCATTATTAAGTCCTCCTGAGATCATATTTTCTTATTTCTTCCTGGCCTCTGCCATTTTCATAGCGCGAACCTTCAGCGGCAGTCCGAACAGTGTGATAAAGCCGTCCGCATCATGGTGGTCGTAAAGGTCGCCGGTGGTGAAGGATGCCAGAGATTCACTGTAAAGGCTGTAGGGAGAGGTGGTTCCGGCCTTGATGATGTTTCCTTTATACAGCTTGAACCTTACTTCTCCGGTCACATATTTCTGGGTGGACTCTACAAATGACTGAATGGCCTCGCGGAGGGGAGTAAACCATTTGCCCTCATAAACGATCTGCGCAAACTGGCTGCCGAGTTTCTTTTTCGTTTCCAGAGTTTCACGGTCCAGGATCAGCTCCTCCAGCTGGTCATGGGCCTCCATCAGGATGGTCCCGCCGGGAGTTTCGTATACGCCCCGGGATTTCATCCCTACCACGCGGTTCTCCACAATATCCACAATACCGATGCCGTGTCTGCCGCCAAGGGCATTCAGCTCTGTGATGATCCCGGAAACCTTCATCTTTCTGCCGTTGATGCCGGTGGGAACGCCCTGCTCAAAGGTCATGGTCACGTATTCGCCTTTATCCGGAGCCTTTTCCGGAGTGACGCCCAGGACCAGAAGCTCATCATAGTTGGGTTCATTTGCCGGATCCTCCAGCTCCAGACCCTCGTGGCTGATATGCCACAGGTTCCGGTCGCGGCTGTAGCTGTGGCCTGCGTCAAAGGGAAGATGAATGCCGTGCGCCTGACAGTAGGCGATCTCATCCTCACGGGACTGCATGGTCCAGACGTCGGTCATACGCCATGGAGCGATGATCTTCAGGTCAGGGGCGAGAGCCTTGATACCAAGTTCAAAGCGGATCTGATCATTTCCCTTGCCCGTGGCGCCGTGGCAGATAGCTGAGGCGTTCTCCCTGCGGGCGATCTCAACCAGCTTTTTGGCAATGGCAGGACGCGCCATGGATGTGCCGAGGAGATATTTGTGCTCATAGACAGCGCCTGCCTTTACACATGGCATAATGTATTCGTCGCAGAATTCATCAATGATATCTTCAATATATAATTTTGAAGCGCCGGAAAGCTTCGCTCTCTCTTCCAGACCGTCCAGCTCGCTGCCCTGGCCGCAGTTGACGCAGCAGCAGATCACCTCGTAGTCAAAATTCTCCTTCAGCCATGGAATCAATGCTGTGGTATCCAGACCTCCGGAATACGCTAAGATAACTTTTTCCTTCATAATAAATGTCCTCCTGAAAATTTATCGTTCCGGCTCTTGGCAGGGACGGTGTTTTTTGGTATTATATAATTTCGTATGATGTTCATTGGGGAGGTTCCTTTTCCCCTGCTCTGTTGACATGGGTTAATATACATCATTTTTTATAAATATGCAATAGGGTAAATGAAAAAAGTTGAAAACAATCTGCATAAAAATGCGGAGAAAAATATGAAATAACTGCAAATAATATACTAATAATGCGGTTTTTCAGAAAAACGCGGAAATTAGTATTGCATAATATGCATAAAAGATGTATAATCATACCGCTTGACAGGAAAGCGTATACTGTGTGGGATGTGAGGAGGAATTGTTATTATGATAAAAGCCGGTATTATCGGAGCGACAGGCTATGCGGGAAATGAGATTGTGAGGCTTTTGCTGGGCCACAGGGACGTGGAGATCGTCTGGTACGGTTCCAGAAGCTATATTGATAAAAAATATGCGGGTATCTATCAGAACTTTTTCAGGCTGGTGGACGCGAGCTGTATGGATGATAACATGGAGGCGCTGGCAAATGAGGCGGATGTGATCTTTACCGCCACGCCCCAGGGGTTCTGTGCATCTCTCGTAAATGAAGGAATCCTTTCAAAAGCCAGGGTCATTGATCTGAGCGCGGATTTTCGTATTAAGGACGTGGCGAAATATGAGCGGTGGTATGGCATTAAGCACTGCTCGCCCCAGTATATCGGGGAAGCCGTTTACGGCCTTTGCGAGATCAACAGGGAGGATGTAAGGAAGGCGCGGCTGATTGCCAATCCGGGATGTTATCCCACCTGCTCCACCTTATCTGTCTATCCTTTGTTAAAGGAAGGAATAATCGATCCGTCCACGATCATCATTGACGCCAAGTCCGGAACCTCGGGCGCGGGAAGAGGGGCCAGGGCGGATAATCTCTTCTGCGAGGTCAATGAAAATATGAAAGCATACGGCGTGGCCGGGCACAGACATACGCCGGAGATCGAAGATCAGCTGAGCTATGCCTGCGGACGGGAGATCGTTATCAGCTTCACGCCGCATCTGGTTCCTATGAACAGGGGGATCCTGGTTACCGCGTATGCGTCCTTAAACAGGGAGGTCACCTATGAGGAGGTGCGCGCCGCCTACGATAAATATTATGAGAAGGAAACCTTTGTCCGGGTCCTGGATAAAGACGTCTGGCCCCAGACAAAATGGGTGGAGGGCAGCAACTATGTGGATGTGAACTTTAAGCTTGATCCGAGAACCAATCGTATTATCATGATGGGCGCCATTGACAATCTGGTCAAAGGGGCTGCGGGACAGGCAGTGCAGAATATGAATCTTATGTTTGGCTTCCGGGAGTCCGAAGGGCTTCTGCAGGTACCCATGGCGCCGTGATATGCGGCCCCATGAGTATAAATATAGAAAAGAAAAGGAGTCTGTATATGGAAATCATTCAGGGCGGCGTCACTGCGGCGAAGGGTTTTCTGGCGGCGGCGGCAGCGGCGGAGATCAAATATAAGGGCCGCACGGATATGGCAATGATCTACAGCGAGGTTCCGGCAGCGGCGGCGGGGACCTTTACCACGAATGTGGTTAAGGCTGCTCCTGTAAAGTGGGATCAGGATATTGTTTATCATAAGCATCTTGCTCAGGCTATCGTCTGCAACAGCGGGATCGCCAATGCCTGCACCGGAGGGGAGGGCTATGGCTGCTGCAAAGCTGCTGCGGAGGCCGCGGCAAAGGAACTGGATGTTGCCCCGGATGCGGTTTTGGTAGCGTCCACCGGCGTGATCGGTATGCAGCTTCCCATCGACCGCATTGTTGCGGGAATCCGCGCTATGGCCCCGGAGCTGGACAGCTCTCTCAGAGCGGGCGGGGAAGCGGCCGGGGCGATCATGACTACGGACACGGTAAAAAAAGAGGCGGCCGTGCAGGTGGAAATCGGCGGAAAGACCGTTACCATCGGCGGCATGTGCAAGGGCTCCGGCATGATCCACCCGAATATGTGTACCATGCTGAGCTTTGTAACTACCGATGCGGATATCTCATGGGAGATGCTGCAGGAGGCGCTGAGCGAGGATGTAAAAGATACTTATAACATGGTTTCCGTGGACGGCGACACATCCACCAATGATACGGCGCTTCTTCTGGCGAATGGAATGGCGGGAAATCCGAAGATCACGGAGAAAAACGGGGATTATGAAATATTTAAAAGGGCCCTGAATTATGTGAATACCACACTGGCAAAGAAGATCGCCGGAGACGGAGAGGGCGCCACCGCCCTCTTTGAGGTGAAGATCATCGGGGCGGAGACAAAGGAGCAGGCTGTGACCCTGAGCAAGTCTGTGGTGGCGTCCTCCCTTACAAAGGCGGCCATTTACGGACATGATGCAAACTGGGGACGGATCCTCTGCGCCATGGGATATTCCGGAGCGCAGTTTGACCCGGAAAAGGTGGACCTGTATTTTGAGAGCAGAGCAGGAAGAATCAAGGTCATTGAGAACGGCGTTTCCACGGGATACAGTGAAGAGGAGGCGACCCGCATTCTTTCGGAGGAAGCGGTGACTGCCGTCGCGGATATGAAGCTGGGACAGGCGGAGGCCACCGCGTGGGGCTGTGACCTGACATATGATTATATAAGGATCAATGCGGATTATCGTTCCTGAGAGGGAAAAACAACGTTTACAGGGAATGCTTTCGGAGGAGATATGGAAATGGTAAAACAGAAATATCTGGACAAGGCGGAGGTGCTGATCGAGGCGCTTCCATATATTCAGCGTTTTAACCGTAAGATCGTGGTGATCAAGTACGGCGGAAGCGCTATGCTGGACGAGGAATTGAAGGAAAATGTAATCAAGGATGCCGTACTTTTAAAGCTGGTAGGCTTTAAGCCCATTATCGTCCACGGCGGCGGGAAGGAAATCAGCCGCTGGCTGGAGAAGATGGGAATGGAGGCAAGGTTTATAAATGGCCTCCGTGTGACAGACGCGGATACCATGGAAGTGGCGGAGATGGTTCTGGCGAAGGTAAATAAGGAGCTTGTGACGCTGGTGCAGTCTCTCGGCGTGAAGGCTGTGGGCGTCAGCGGCAAGGACGGGGGTCTTCTCCAGTGCAAAAAAAAGCTTTCCGGGGGCGCGGACATCGGCTTTGTGGGAGATATCACAAAAGTGGAGCCGAAGGTGCTCTACGACCTTCTGGAGAAGGATTTTCTTCCTATTGTATTTCCGGTGGGCTTTGATGAAAATTTTCAGACCTACAATATCAATGCCGATGATGCCGCTTGTGCCATCGCGGAGGCGGTAGGCGCCGAGAAGCTGGCATTTTTATCGGATATCGAGGGCGTTTACAGGGATCAGAACGATCCGGAAACGCTGATCTCGGAGCTTCATGTGGGCGAGGCGGAGAAGCTTATTGAAGAAGGCTGCGTAGGGGGCGGTATGATCCCGAAGCTTCAAAACTGTATCGATGCCATTGAAAAAGGCGTAAACCGCGTCCATATTCTGGATGGAAGGATCCCCCATAGTCTCCTTCTGGAAATATTCACTAATAAAGGTATTGGCACGGCGATTTTGAGAGAGGACGGCGAAAAATATTATCATGAGCATGCTTGAAAAGATGAATGCTGCGGAAGAGATTATTCTGCACACCTATAATCGTTTTCCCGTAATGTTTGAACGGGGAGAAGGCTGTTATCTGTATGATGTGGAGGGAGGCAGATATCTGGATTTCGCGGCGGGTATAGCGGTGAATGCGCTGGGATATCATTATCCCGGCTATGACGAGGCGCTGAAGGAGCAGATTGATAAGCTCCTGCATATCTCCAATCTTTATTATAACCAGCCCATGAGCGAGGCCGGGGCCAGGGTGATCAAAGCCAGCGGGATGAGCAGGGTTTTCTTCACCAATTCCGGTACGGAGGCTATCGAGGGAGCTTTAAAGGCGGCCAGAAAATATGCCTTTACAAAGAACGGCGGCGCTTTTAAAAACGAGGTAATCGCCATGAAGCGCTCCTTCCACGGAAGAAGCATGGGAGCGCTTTCCGTGACAGGAAACGCACATTACAGGGAACCCTTCGAGCCTCTTATCGGCGGCGTGAAATTTGCGGATTTTAATGATCTCGAAAGTGTGAAGGAGCAGATCACGGAAAAGACCTGCGCGATTATTGCTGAGACGATTCAGGGAGAGGGCGGTATTTATCCGGCTGCTCCGGAATTTTTAAAGGGGCTTCGGGCCGTCTGCGATGAGAAGGACATCCTGCTGATCCTTGATGAGATACAGTGCGGCATGGGCCGCACCGGATATTATTTTGCGTGGCAGTCCTACGGCGTGCAGCCGGATATCATGGCCTGCGCCAAGGGTCTGGGAAGCGGCGTCCCTGTGGGGGCGTTCGTGCTGGGCGAAAAAGCCGCGTCCGCTTCGCTGGTCCCGGGAGATCACGGCACGACCTACGGCGGCAATCCTTTTGTATGCGCGGCAGTGAGCAAGGTGTTCGACATTTTTGAACAGGATCGGATTCCGGAGCATGTGCAGGAGCTGACGCCTTATCTGGAGGAACGGCTGGATACTCTGGTCCGGAAATACGATTGTGTGGCGGTCAGAAGAGGAAAGGGCTTTATGCAGGGTCTGGTGATCAGCGGCCGCCCGGTGGGCGATGTAGTGAAGAAGGCCCTGACAAACGGACTTCTGGTGATATCCGCAGGAAACGATGTGCTGCGGCTGGTTCCGCCGCTGGTGATCGGGAAAGAGCATATCGATGAGATGATGGAGAAGCTTGAAAAGAGCCTGGAGGAATAATTTCCATGGCCTGGAAGGGGCGCTGGCCTGTCGTTTGACCTGTAAAAACGGCATACCGGCGCCTCTTTTTTGCGCAGGAAGTACTTGACAACTATCTGAAGTTAGCATATACTAATTAATGCTTGGATAAATAAAATCATTATATACCAGAGAAAGAGGGGATTATGATGCCGTTGTCAATGGTAAAGGCAGGTGAGCCGAATACGATCAGCAGAGTAGGCGGGAAAGAAGAAACAAAAAGATTTCTTGAAAATCTGGGATTTGTTACCGGGGCAGAGGTTACGGTCGTTTCTGTGAGCAAAGGAAATATGATTGTAAACGTCAAGGATTCCCGGATTGCTATCGGAAAAGATATGGCAAATAAGATCATGGTAGGCTGAAGGGAGGAGAAACAGTGAAGACTTTAAAGGATATTCCGTGTGGTCAGACTGTAAAAGTGGTAAAGCTGACAGGCGAGGGTCCCGTTAAAAGAAGAATTATGGATATGGGGATCACGAAGGGCGTCAGCATTTATGTGCGAAAAGTGGCTCCGTTGGGCGATCCAGTGGAGGTTACAGTCAGAGGGTACGAATTATCTGTTCGAAAAGCAGATGCTGAAATGATTGCAGTGGAGTAATTTTTTTTAAAAAAAAGTTAGCTTTGTCTTATGAGAATTAGATATTTCTACATATAATAGACAGGGCTAAGATATGGGAGGAAAGAAGAATGTCAATTACAATTGCGTTGGCGGGAAATCCCAACAGTGGAAAAACAACGTTATTCAACGCTTTGACCGGATCCAATCAGTTTGTCGGAAACTGGCCGGGCGTTACCGTGGAAAAGAAAGAGGGTAAACTGAAAGGCAAAAAGGATGTGGTGATCACAGACCTTCCGGGTATTTATTCCTTATCTCCATATACGCTTGAGGAGGTTGTGGCCAGAAATTATCTTCTGAATGAAAAGCCGGATGCGATCTTAAATATTGTGGACGGAACAAACATCGAGAGGAACCTGTATCTCACCACACAGCTGCTGGAATTGGGGATCCCGGTTGTGATGGCGGTGAATATGATGGACATCGTAAGAAAGAACGGCGACCAGATCCGTGTGGATAAGCTTTCCAGGAAGCTTGGCTGCGAGGTCGTTGAGATCTCCGCGCTGAAAGGCGACGGCGTACAGAAAGCGGCTGATACGGCTGTGAAGCTGGCATCCGCAAAGAAGACCAGCGCTCCGGTACATACCTTCAGCCAGAAGGTGGAAGACGTTCTGAATTCTGTCGAGGATAAACTGGATGCCTCCGTTCCGGAAGAACAGAAAAGATTCTTCGCCATCAAGCTCCTGGAAAAAGATGATAAGATCATCAGCCAGTTAAAGAACGCGCCGGATGTTTCCGGAGAAATCGCGGATATTGAAAAGGCCATGGATGACGATACGGAGAGCATCATCACCAATGAGCGTTATGTATATATTTCCTCCATCATCGGAGAATGCTATAAAAAGAAACAGACAGGCGAGAAGCTGACTGTGTCCGATAAGATCGATAAGATCGTTACCAACCGTATTCTGGCTCTGCCGATTTTTGCGGTCGTTATGTGGGTGGTTTATTATGTTTCCGTAACAACAGTAGGCGCTTTTGTAACAGACTGGACAAACGATGTCCTCTTTGGCGAGATCATTCCTCCGGCGATCGAAAGCTTCCTTGAAGCTGTTCACTGCGCGGGATGGCTGCAGGGGCTGATCCTTGACGGTATTGTAGCGGGTGTGGGCGCAGTGATCGGTTTCGTACCGCAGATGCTGGTACTGTTTATCTTCCTTGCGTTCCTGGAAGGCTGCGGCTATATGGCGCGCGTCGCCTTCATCATGGATCGTATTTTCCGCAAATTTGGGCTTTCCGGTAAATCCTTTATTCCGATGCTCATCGGTACCGGATGCGGCGTTCCCGGCGTTATGGCTTCCAGAACCATCGAGAATGACCGGGACCGTAAAATGACAATCATGACTACCACGTTTATTCCCTGCGGCGCAAAGCTTCCGATCATAGCCCTGATCGCAGGCGCGCTGTTTGACGGGGCATCCTGGGTGGCGCCGAGCGCATATTTTGTTGGGATCGCGGCGATCATCTGCTCCGGTATCATTCTGAAAAAGACAAAAATGTTCGCAGGCGATCCGGCGCCCTTTGTTATGGAGCTTCCGGCTTATCATCTGCCGACTGTTGGCAGCGTTCTCCGCAGCATGTGGGAGCGCGGCTGGTCCTTCATTAAAAAAGCCGGCACGATCATCCTTCTGTCCACAATTCTTCTGTGGTTCCTGATGAGCTTCGGCTGGGTGGACGGATCCTTCGGAATGCTGGATGCAGAGCAGCTTGACAGCAGTATCCTTGCAGGCATCGGTTCAGTGATCGCCCCAATCTTCACACCTCTTGGCTGGGGTGACTGGAAGATGGCGGTTGCGGCGGTGACCGGCCTGATCGCAAAGGAAAACGTAGTCGGTACATTTGGTATCCTGTTCGGCTTTGCCGAGGTTGCTGAGGACGGAGCGGAGTTCTGGGGACAGCTTGCGGGAAGCATGACGGCGATCGCGGCCTATTCCTTCCTGGTATTTAATCTGCTGTGCGCGCCGTGCTTCGCGGCTATGGGCGCCATCAAGCGTGAAATGAATAACACAAAATGGTTCTGGTTTGCAATCGGTTATCAGTGCCTGCTTGCTTATGTGGCGTCCCTGTGTATATATCAGATCGGCAATTTGCTGACAGGCGGCGGATTCGGATTCTTTACGATCGTTGCGATTGTTCTGGTGGTCGGCTTCATTTATCTTCTGTTCAGACCGTATCATGAGAGCCAGACGCTGAACATAAATGTAAGAAGCGTAGCAAAGGCAAAATAATAGAGTATTTCGGAGGCCTGCATTGTGATGCGGGCTTTCCGTATATTAAAAGAAGGAAGACATTTTATTGACAGTAAAGGGGGCCGGATGATGGGAACAATCCTGGTTTTGGTGATTCTGATACTTGTTGTTGCGTTGGTTGTGCGGGGCATGATCCGTGATAAAAAAGCGGGGAAATCGCTCCAGTGCGGCGGGGACTGCAAGTACTGCGGCGGGCACTGCCATCAGATAGATGCCGAAGACGGAGGAAAGAAGAATGGCTAATGTAATTATTATAGCGGTTCTGATTTTGATTGTTGTTTACGCGATAAAGTATTACGCAAAGCATCTGCGGGGAGAGGGGGGCTGCTGCGGCGGCGGAGATCCCGTGAAAAAGCCGGAGATTCCTGTAAAAGAGCTGAAGGGTACGAAGCTTGGAGAAAAGATCGTCTCCATCTCCGGTATGCATTGCGACCACTGCGCGGCAAGCGTGACAAAGGCCATCGATGAGATCGAGGGCGCCTCGGCTGAGGTGAGCCTGAAAAAAAACCGGGCGGTAGTCTCCTATGACCGGATGGTTTCGGATGAGGAGATAAAGGCGGCCGTGGAAGCGCAGGGCTTTCAGGTGACAGGAATCCGCTGAATTTCGTGGAATATACAGGCAGATGAAATCATAAAACGGACCGGGCTATAGCCCGGTCCGTTTTATGATTTCACACGTGCAAGATACTGTTATTTTTCGACAATATCCTTTCTTGTATTTCCTTATTTCTTTTATTATCATGATAGCAGGGCAAAAAGAGATTTCAGGAACTCTCTGTTTTATACTGCACGATGGATATTTTCAACTATAGGGATGTTTGTTCCAATCTCTTTGACAGGCTTAAATCATATTGCAGGAGAGAAGGGAGGAGATGCCGTGTCGGAGTATATCCTTGAATTAAAGAATATCACAAAGATTTTCCCGGGCGTAAAAGCGCTAGATAATGTTCAGTTCCAGCTGAAGCCGGGCGAGATTCATGCGTTGATGGGCGAGAATGGCGCCGGAAAATCGACATTTATCAAAGTCATCACCGGCGTACATAAAGCTGAGGAAGGTGAGATGTATCTGGATGGCAAGCCTGTGGATTTCAAAGGACCGAAGGATGCGCAGGCGGCTGGTATTGCCGCCATTTATCAGCACGTTACAGCATATCCGGATCTGACGGTTACCGAAAACATTTTTATGGGCCATGAAGAAAAGAAACATGGCATGATTCAGTGGGCCTCCATGAATGAAAAGGCAGAAGAGCTGTTAAGAAGACTTGATGCGGATTTTCATGCTACGGACGAAATGGGGGCTCTTTCTGTTGCGCAGCAGCAGATGGTTGAGATCGCGAAAGCGTTATCCATGAAGGCCCGTATTATTATCATGGACGAACCGACTGCTTCTCTGACGAAGAATGAGTCTGAGAAGCTTTATGCGATTGCGGATCAGCTGCGCGACGGCGGCGCTTCCATCATTTTTATTTCCCACAGGTTTGAGGATATGTATCGCCTTGCTACCAGAGTTACGGTGTTCCGTGATTCCCAGTATATTGGTACATATGATGTGGACAAGATTACCAATGCGGAGCTGATCAAAGCGATGGTTGGGCGTGAAATTAATGAGCTGTTCCCGAAGCCGAAGGTACAGATCGGGGAGGAAATGCTTCGTTTTGAAGGGTTAAGCCGGGTCGGCTTCTTTAAAAATGTTTCCTTCTCTGTGCGTAAAGGTGAAATTCTGGGCCTTACCGGCCTGGTCGGGGCGGGCCGTTCCGAGGTGGTCGAGGCTGCATTTGGTATTACGAAGCTTGACAGCGGCAGGATTTATCTGGAGGGGAAAGAGGTCAGCATCAAACAGCCGTCCGACGCCATGGCGCTGGGTATTGGGCTTCTTCCGGAGAACCGGCAGAAGTCCGGTCTGATTATGGAATGGGGTCTGGGCAGGAATGTTACGCTCCCCACTCTGAAAAAATATACTAAGGGAATGTTCCTGGATGATGCTGCAGAGCGTGAAACAGCTAAAAAGTATCTTGAGGAAGTTGATACGAAAGCGGTTACCATTTTTGATCCCGCAAGCTCTCTTTCCGGCGGCAATCAGCAGAAGGTCGTTGTAGCCAAAACTCTGGCTCAGGAATTGAAAGTGGTTATCATGGATGAGCCTACAAAGGGAGTCGATGTCGGTGCAAAAGCGGAAATTTACGGTATTATGGGCGATCTGGCAAAACAGGGCTTTGCCGTTATACTGATTTCCTCTGAAATGCCGGAGATCCTCGGTATGGCGGATCGTATTATTGTTATGTGTAACGGCAAAGTAACCGGAGAACTGTCAAGAGAAGAGGCTACGCAGGAGAAGATTCTTGAGTTTGCTATGGAAAAATCCGGACCCTCTTCCGCAAAACAGGCATAGGAGGGCATATCATGAAGGAAAAATCTGTTATAAAAAAAATAACCGGCTCCAGGGAGGTTCTTCTTGCGGTTATCATTGTTATTCTCTGCGTTATTATCCAGGTTAAAAGCTCTTCGTTCCTGACGCCTACATCTATTTCTGATTTGTTAAAAAATAATGCGGTTATCATGATCCTTGCGTTGGGTATGCTGAATGTATTACTGGTTGGCGGCATTGATATTTCCATCGCTTCCACCAGCGCGCTTACCGGTATGTGCATCGGTATGCTGGCAAAATATGGCTATGTAACAAATGTTCTGCTGCTGTTTATTATCGGACTGGGCATCGGCCTCATCTGCGGGTTACTTGTCGGCGCCATCATTGCAAAAGGTAATGTTATCCCGATCATCTGCACCATGGGATTTATGTACATTTACCGTGGGCTTGCTTACGTCCTTTCCAACAGTCAGTGGGCGAGCGCTTCCGATCTCGGTACTTTCAAGGATTTCGCCCTTGGGAGTATAGGGCCGCTTAATAACGTGCTGGTTATTCTTATTCTGGTTTATGTTGCGTTCTTTATAATTATGAAGTGGACGAGCTTCGGACGCCGTATTTATGCGGTGGGCTCCAATCTCGAGGCTGCGGAGGTTTCCGGTATTAATACTTCGCGGGTGAAGCTGTATGTTTATACTATTATGGGCGGCCTTTGCGGGTTGGGGGGCGCTCTTGCGACTTCTATATATGCCTCGGCTCAGCCAAACATGATGTATGGTGATGAGATGGATGTTATTGCCGCCTGCGTTATCGGCGGTGTGAGCATGAGCGGAGGCCGCGGAAGTGTTGTCGGCGTACTCTTTGGCGCGCTTATTATGGCGATTATTAATAAGGGTCTGCCGTTGGTCGGCATAGATTCTATCGCACAGAATACGGTTCAGGGAGCAATTATTATGATCGTTATAATTATGAACGTCCTGATGCAGCGTACTGCTGACAAGAATAATCTGAAGAGAAGGGAGATGTGATCAATGGCTGGAAAATCCGGAAGAAACATATCTGCGACACCGGCAAATTCTCTGAAAACAACTGTTTTAAGCTGGGAAGGTTTTCTGGTGGTGCTGTTTGTTTTCATTAATATTTTTTGTGTTTGTATCTCTCCGAACTATACTTTCAGGAATGTTCTTCGTGAAATGCCAAAGTATCTGGCAGAGATTTTCATGCTGTTTCCGATGGCTTACATATTAATTATGGGAGAAATCGATATTTCGGTGGGTTCGATCGTTTGCCTGTCTGCCACGGTAACTGTTATGGCCAGCAATGCGGGCGTTCCGATCGCAGCTGCTGTTTTGATCAGCCTTATTGTGGGTGCGGTCTGCGGAGCAATTAACGGCCTTATACTTTCCAACTTCCCGGAACTTCCCTCCATGATCGTTACGCTGGCGACGCAGATTATCTTTCGCGGTATTGCCGAGGTCTCTCTGGGAAGCGGCGGCTCTGTGTCGGCGACCAATACGGACGGCTTTCGGATGCTGGCCGGGAAGATCGGCGGAGTCGTACCGTTCACTTTTGTACTGGTCATTGTCTGCGCGGTTATTTACGGCGTTATATTGCATAAGACCACATTTGGAAGAAAGCTGTACGCAATCGGTACGAACCGGGAAACGGCAGTTTACTCCGGCGTTCATGTAAAGTCCATAATTATAATCTGCTATGTGCTTATCGGACTGATGGCAGGCATGTGCGCGCTGTTTCTTACCAGCGTTACCTACGGCGCAAATACAACAACAGGAAACGGCTTTGAAATGGATGTAATTGCCATGTGTGTATTTGGCGGCGTTTCTACTCTTGGCGGTAAAGGTAAAATGTGGGGCGCCATGATTTCGGCATTCGCCATTACCTGTCTGCGGATCGGTCTTGGCCAGAGAAACGTAAACTCTCAGGTTATCCTGATTATTCTGGGAGCTATGCTGATTATTGCCGTACTGCTTCCGAATATCCTGGTTATGATCAAATATGCTCAGAAGAAAAAAGCCCTCAGCGCGAAATAAGGAAAATACAGTTTTAAAAGCGTTACCTTCAGTGGAATTCTCCGCTGAAGGACAGCGGGGGGAAAGCGCTTCTAATCGCGGTACATCCATCGTACAGATGTGTTGTATAAAAAATATAATTTTGTAGAGGAGGCAAAAGGAACATGAAGAAAAAACTTGTTTGCTGTTTACTTGCAGCAACAATGGTAACCGGCATGTTTGCCGCAGCAGGACAGGTGTACGCCGCTGAAGAAGAAACGGCTGAAGAAGAAACGGCTGAAGAAGCGACAGACGAAGAAGCGGCAGAGGAAGAAGGAGCTGATGAAGATGGCGGCCCGGTAATTGATGATGCAAGCGGCATGACTATTGCTATCGTTGTGAAATCTGCCGGCAATCCGTACAATGAGAAGGAGGCAGGCGGTTTTCAGTCCGTTATCGAGGAACTCGGCGGAACCTGCATCGTAAACTATCCGGAAGCAGCTACCGCTGACGCTCAGGTATCCGTAATCCAGTCCCTGATTTCTCAGGGCGTCGATGCCATCGCCATTTCAGCAAATGATGAGAATGCCCTTCAGGCAGCTCTTGAGGACGCTATGGAAGCAGGCATCAAGGTTCTCAGCCTTGACTCCGGTGTTAATCCGGAAAGCCGTATGGTTCATGTAAATCAGGCAGGTACGGCCCTGATTGGCGAGTCTCTGATGGAGGCTGTTTATGACATTTCCGGCGGAGAAGGACAATATGCCATCCTTTCAGCAACCTCCCAGGCTACAAACCAGAATAGCTGGATTGAGGCTATGGCGGAAGTTGCCGATTCTGATTCAAAGTATGATAACCTGGAGCTGGTTGAGATCGCTTATGGTGATGATGAGTCTCAGAAATCCACGGACCAGACGCAGGCTCTGCTTGACAAGTATCCGGATCTGAAGGTGATCTGCTCCCCGACAACCGTTGGTATCAATGCCGCTGCAAAGGTTCTGCAGGATAAAGGTTCAAGCGTTAAGCTGACCGGCCTTGGTCTGCCGAGCGAGATGGAAGCGTACATTGGCGACAGCGATGAGTATCCCTGCCCGTATATGTACCTGTGGAACCCGATCGACCTTGGTGAGCTTTCTGCGTATGTTGCAGTTGGTCTGGTTGACGGAAGCATCACAGGAACCCCGGGTGAAGTCTTCACGGCCGGCGGCGACAGCTATGGAGTAGTTGAGGCTGCTGATGGCGGTACAGAGATCATCCTTGGCCCTCCGTTCAAGTTTGATTCATCCAACATTGAAGAGTGGGCGGCTATTTATTGATTTACGCTGAGTCAGCTGAGATGTTTAATGAAACAGTTAAAGCCCCTGCATCCTTAAAGATGCAGGGGCTTTTGCAATGGAGGATTAATCCAGATGAAAAACATTTTTCAGATCTGTGCATACCGGGCTGTTATCCGGGTTTGTTTCCATGATATCAGCCATAAAGTCCCACCATTTTCGATTGACGGCGGTATCAGCGCTTTTGTTCCAGAGCTCTTCGTCCTTAATTTCTATATATCCGAATAAAGTTAAGGTTTCTTTATCCAGAAAAATCGTGTAGTTTTTACCTCCATATTCATGGATCATTTCTTTCATTTCCGGCCAGAGAAGATTATGTCTGCGCTCGTATTCTTCTTCCTGTCCGGGGTATAGTTTCATTTTAAATCCTTTGATCAAATCCGTAACCTCCTGTGTAAATTTATTTGTCCAGCGTAACGCTCGGAATATCAAGAAGATCTGCGATCTTCTCGAAGAGGGAACCGTTATGCCCTACGCTCATGGCAAAGTGGTGGGTCGGCGCTTCCGCAAACCATTCGTCCATGTAGGCGTCGGGGTCCTTCTTGAATCGTACCGGCGTCTGGGTATTTCCTATAGTCATGATTGTCCCGTTGGTGGACTCGGCCTCCGTGATGATGAATTTCAGTTTTCCGTCAATCGTCTGCGTACAGGCCAGATTCGTAATTGGTCCGGTTTTTACTTTAGCTTCTACAGATACGCCGTTACCCTGTTTGCCGTGGTACAAACCCATACCCCGCAGGATCGGTTTGCCGTTGGCAATTGCCAGATGGAAGGGCCCGTCGTGTCCGAGCAGGATCGTTCCATCCTCATAATCGGTAACAACGATTTCACAGAAGGAACCGCCTGTATTTACGATATCACAGATCTTCATGGCCAGACAGGTCTTTAAGTCGCCTTCACCGGCACAGGGGATCCCCTTGGCAGTCAGAAGTGAATGCCCGACGATGAAACCGCCCTGCAGCTTTTCGTATTCGCCTCCCGGCGCACCGTGATAATAATAGGTCAGGGCGTCAAGATCGTATTCTTTGACAAGCTTTTCCTGAGCCACAGCGACGCGGGCAGACCAGTCGAGCTGTTCTTCTGTAGGCTTCTGAGCCAGCGGGTCGGCAGCGTCTGTTTCGCTGATGGTAAAGAAATCTTCGATTTCCTTGCGCTTTTCCTGCACTTCCGCTTCCGTGACAGATTCGAGCATCCGGTTAAGATCACACATTTCCAGGACCTCCAGATGCGCCCCTGTCTGGCTCTGGAACATGGTAAAGTCACTGTACATATCAAGCATACCGCTGTAGGTGTTGCCCAGAAAACCAAAACGGGCGCCGGAAAGGCCGCTTTTTACCGTCGCAGCAAGAACCCACTCTTTAATTTCTTTCCACGCCCTGATGGCTTCCGGACGGTCGGCGGTATTTTCATCCGTCATGGAAATTTCGGGAGTATAGTCAAGCCCAAGCAGTCCGTTGATAACGCGATATGGGATCCCAGCGCGGTTAAAGGCGTTGGAGATTTCAGGAACCGGGCAGGCGCCGCAGTGCGCCAGCCATTCACCGGTGGTAGTTCTGGCATAATTGATCCTCGCGGTGGGCTGCAGATTTAATATGACGGTGCGGGCCTTGCACACCTGGTGGACAGGCAGAATTGAAGCGCTTGTAACATAAGTTCCGGCATGAGCAAAAATCAGGTCGACCTGATTACGGTTAAAATATTCCCCGGCTTTGTGGCCTTCTTCTTCACAGTCTACCAGTCCGTAAAAATAAACCTCCACGTTCTCAAATTGCATAATCTTGTCGGAAATGAACTGTCCATAGGTAATCATGCGTTCCCTGAGTCCGGGGAACTGGCCCCAATAATGCTTAAGCCCCATAGTATACACACCAATTCTGGCTTTTTTGCAGGGTTTCAATTTTTGCATTTATATCTTTTCCTCCTTGCATTTATTTGTTGACAAAATTATAATAAAAGAAACAATGGAGAACAAGAAAAAATATTGCTGAAAAATAACAGAATATTGCGGAGGACAATATGGAAACAGGGAAATTTATGGAGCGCTATACGGAAAGCTGGTCAGAAGACTCGGTTCGTTTGATCCTCACACCCGGAAGCTTTGCAAAAGCAACCTATTTTTATGCTCAGGAGGCAGGGCATTTTCGAACGGATGATACATATTTTACCGAACGGATGAATTTAAATTCTTTTCTTATCGTCTATACCCTCTCCGGGAAAGGCGCCCTTCGTTATAAAGGCAAAACATATGTTGCTGACGAAGGAAGCTGCTTTTTTATTAATTGTGTGGACCATCATTATTATCATACGCTGAAGGATGAGCATTGGGATCTGCTGTGGCTGCATTTTTACGGACGTTCCGCTTTGGGATATTATGAGGAGTTTGAAAGAGGAGGCACCGTGCTTTTGCATCCGGGGAATAGGGAAGGGCTTATCCGTAAGCTCAGAGAAATCGTGAACCTGAATCAGAAGAAAAATATTACTACAGATGTAAAAACATCCTGCCTTATTACGGAAATCCTGACAGAACTGCTTTTGGAAACAATGACGGAATCCTCGAATGAACTGCTTATTCCGCCTTATATTAAGAAGGTTTTGAAAAGACTGGACCACAATTTCAGGGATAAACAGACGCTGGATGAGCTTGCGCATCTTGCGGGAGTCAGCAAATATCATCTTGTCCATGAGTTTAAACGGTATACAGGTACAACGATAAACGAATATCTGATTCTTGCCAGACTGTCCTATGCCAAGGAGCTTTTAAAATATTCGGCGATTCCTGTTCATGAGATCGCATATGCAGTCGGCATTCCGAACAGCAGTCATTTTATTAATCTGTTTAAGGCGCGGGAGGGTCTCACGCCTCTGGCATATCGCAAGGCATGGAAAAATGAGTTATAGCAGCGCGCTGTTCATCCCCCGGCTCTGCCGCCATTGAACAGATTGTCCACAAGGCAATGCTTTTTGAAACCGCATCGGACAATTCTGTCGAAATTTCACTTGTATATTGTAATGCGCCGAAAATTCGGGTAGAGTTATATTATAAATATTGTGGTATTGCACAAAAAAAGACCTGTACATGAGGAAAAAATTGTTCCTAATACCGCAAAATTAAAAAAAAGAAAAGGAGAGTTTAAGATGAGTGAACAAAAAACCAAAAAAGAGCTCAGCGGCGCATTGAAAAAGTTCTACGGCGTCGGAGATTTTGGATTTACTTTCATGACCAACATTGAAAGCTATTATTTCAATTTCTTTCTGACCAATCTGGCAAAGTTTCCGCTTGGGATTGTGACGATGATCACGACGATCGCCAGTACTGTAGACGCGGTTTTGTCATGGATGTACGGAGCAATTCTGAACAGTATCAAGCCTATGAAATGGGGCCGCTACCGCTCCTGGCTGATCGCCATCCCCTGGCTGGTGCCATTTCTGTACGCCTTCCAGTTTATAAAAGTGGGCGACGGGGCAATATCCTGGATTATCATTGTGGTAGCGGCGATCGCCAGCCATGTAGCATGGAATTTTGCGTATGTCGCAAATGTTTCCATGATTTCGGTGGCAGGCAGGACTCCGGAGGATCGTTCGCAGCTCGCAGCTACCCGGGCTGCATGGGCCAACGCCTCCAAGGTTGTGTTCTCCTATGTGGGGCCCGGACTGGCAGCGATATTGGCAGGTGTGATCGGCGAAGTAAACCAGTATGGGGCAGCGGCATTTGTATTGGCTGCTTTGATGGCAGTCCTCTACTATGCTCATTTTAGAATGTTTGACGGTTACGAGGAGGTCGAGGCCCGCGACGTCGCCGCGAAAAAGAAGGCGGCCCAGGCAAAGGATAAGACCAGCCCGTTGGACCTGATACGCGCGCTGGTGCAGAATCCCCCTCTGATCGCGCTCCTGATTGCGGACCTTGCAAAGTTTATGTTTAATTTTGTCTGTATGGGATTTGCTACATATTATTTTAATTACGTAGCGGCGGGCCAGGGCATCATGACCCTCTCGACCTATATTCTGGTAACCAATATTTTCTGTATTGTGGGCGCTTATCTCAGCAAGTCTCTGAGTGATAAGTTTTCCACCAGAACAACGACGATTGGAGTCATGGGAATTCAGGCAGTTTTGCTGATCGTCTGTTTTATGTTCTACAATAACGCAACGATGGTCACCGCCCTTATGAGTGTAGCCATGTTCGGCTACGGCATTACCTATGCATGTACGCCGGCCCTGTATGGCGACACCATTGTATACAGTGAATGGAAAACGGGAAAGAATGCCGCGGGATGGATCAGCGGCCTGCAGAATGTCCCGCTGAAGGTGTCCATTATGACCCGGGGGATCATTATTTCTGCATGTCTGGCTATGGGAAGCTTCAGCGCGGATATTGATCCGGCAGAGGCGACAGAGGAGTTGAAGCGCGCCATCAGCGTGGGCTTTATTCTGATTCCGGCAATTGCGCTGGTGATCGCGGTTATCGCGCTGATCTTCGGGTTCCGCCTGACAAGAGATAAGGTAAATCAGTACGCGGCTGAGATCGCAGCCCGCAATTAATCGTGTAAGTTTTTAACGTCTCCGCGCTTTATGAAAAGAAAGGAAAGAGCAGATCGCCATGCCGTCAGAGAATATAAGAATGAATTTCCGCCTGAATATGCAGATCATTGCCGACGGATTTCAGGACAGATATCAGAAGCAGCTTTTCTACCGGGGAGAGGACAGGCCTGTTCTGGAGGGAGCCTGTTTCCTGCCGGGGGAGGGGGAGCTTTCGGCGAAAACAGTATATTTGGTACATGACGGCACAGACCTGACGAAAAGGGAGCAGCTTCGCGGTTCCTTCATTGTGATCGGAGATATTCCTTCCTGCCTGCGGGTCGGGGAAAATTCCATTCTGCGGCTTCCGGCAGAGGCGGATGTATTTCAGGTAATGAATCAGTGCCAGGAAATCTTTTACAGGAACAGAGAATGGGCGGAGAAGCTTCAGGAAATTTTCATGGGTGACGGAAACGTGGCCGATTTGTGCCAAATCAGTTATGAGTATTTTGAAAATCCGTTGTTTGTCCATGATTCCATGCTGAACCTGCTTGCCTGTCCCCTGTGGAAGGAGGGCATGATCGAGTGGAAGAAAGATCCTGACACAGGCTTGATGATGGCGCCCTGCGACGTGGTCAATGAATTTAAAACGGACAGAGAATATCAGGAGACGCTGAAGACCCACAGCGCGGATATTTTTTCGGCGGAGCTGAGAGGGCACCGGGATATTTACGTCAACCTCTGGAACGATTATGGAGGATACGACGGAAGGCTGGTAATCTGCGAGATGGAAAGCGCGCTGAAGCCCGGGCAGTTTCTGGCGGCGGAGTATCTGGCTGAAGTAATCAGGAGGACGCTGGATAAAAGAAATTCCAGGGACTGCACCTACAGCTATGTTCTGGATCGGCTGTTTTTGAATCTGATAAAAGGAGACGGGGAAGGAACGGAGGATCTTGCCGGCAGAATCGCCGCATACGGCTGGCACACGGATGATGAATATGTGTGTATGCGGGTGAATATCGGAAGCAGAGAATTTGGAATTACCTCTGCCGGAAATGCCTGTAATTATATCGAAGGACAAATGACAGGGTGCAAGGCCTTTTGGGACGAGGATCGGATTTGTGTGATTGTTAATATCAGCATGAACCGGAATTATACCTCGGATATCGCCTATATTTTGCGGGAGAGCCTGTATAAAGCAGGCTTCAGTGATGTTTTCCATAACCTTGCTGATCTGAAGGAGTATTATGAGCAGGCGTCCATCGCGCTGAGATACTGCCTGCTGAAAAATGACACTAATTGGTATCGGAGCTTTGGCAGTATTGCGCTGGATTATCTCGCAGATCATTGCTGCCCTGATCTGTCGGACCGCTTTTTCTGCGATGCGGCGCTGATAAAGCTGGAGGAATATGATCAGAGCAACCATACGGAACTGTATAAGACACTGAAAACGTATCTGCTGAATGAACGCAACACGGTGAAGACCAGCGAAGAGCTTTATGTGGGCAGAAGCACCCTGTTTTACAGACTGCGAAAGATCAAAGAGATCACCGGTCTGGATAAACCCCAGTTTTCCGATCCGGAACGCAACCTGTATCTGCGGCTGTCGTTTTTCATACTGGAACGCGGGAAAAATTAGTATACCGAAAAAGCATTACACTAAAAAGGAGGAATTGCAATGCTTACACCAAAACAGAACCTTCTGGAAACATTAAAAAAGAACGGAAAGCCGGAATGTCTGTGTAATTCCTTTACAATGTTCAGGGGAATTCCGGGAGATCCGGTATTTAAGCTGGTAAGAGGAAACCGTGTCAGGGGGACCACGTCTTATGATCAGTGGGGAACGCTGATCCTGTTTCCGGACGACGCGCCGGCGGCAGTACCCTGCGTAACGCCGGAAAATCAGGTTATCCAGGATATTACTGAGTGGAGAAAATATGTAAAGGTGCCGGATCTGGCGGCAAAATGCCAGGAGGGATGGGAAGCTGCGATTGAAGCGGAAAAGGCCATTGACCATGATAAATATCTGACTATGGTAGTAATGGGGACCGGTATTTTTGAACAGCTTCATATGCTTATGACCTTTGAGGATACTCTGATGAACTTCCTGCTGGAGCCGGAAGCGATGCATGAGCTGATCGACGTGATTTGCGAGTACCGTCTGACCTATATGAAGCTGATAGTAGAACACCTTCATCCCGACTGTATCGTGTCTCACGATGACTGGGGTTCCAGGACCAGCCTGTTTATGTCGCCTGAGGTGTGGAGGGAATTCTTTAAAGAGCCTTATCGAAAGCTGTATGATTATCTTCATGCAAACAATGTTATTGTGATGCACCACGGAGATTCCTATATGGAGCCGATCGTGGAGGATATGGCGGAGATCGGTGTGGATATCTGGCAGGGAGTGCTCAATACCAACAATATCAGGGCGATTTCGGAAAAGGTGGGAGACCGCATGCTGCTGATGGGAGGAATTGACTCCGTCATCGACCGTGAGGACGCCACAGAGGAGGAAATCCGCAGGGAGACCAGGAGAGCCTGCAATGAATACGGGGAGCTGAAAGGCTTTTGGCCCGGAATCACCTACGGCGGTCCGGGGACCATTTACCCTGAGGTGGAAAAGATTGTAATTGATGAAATTGACCGTTATAACAAGGAACGATTTGGAGTAGCTATTAGTTGAACAGGAGGAAAAACAAATGGCAGAGTTTCAGGAAAAAGAACTGGAAATTGTAGGGGAATACACTAATTTCGGAATTTACGGGGCGCCTAATGTAAAGGTCCCGAAGTATAACTATCCGATTACCCCGAAGGAGAATATGATCCGTATGCTGGAGGGGAAAAAACCGCTCTGGGTACCGAATCAGACCATTGAAAATAATCAGATTCAGCCCTATATTATGCCGGACGCCCATGCAAGAAATTTCGGCGGAATTGACTGGTTTGGTATCGAATGGCAGTATGAGCCCCTGACCAAGGCGGCGATGGTGAAGCCCGGAACAAGGCGGCTGTCGGATATTACCAGATGGAGAGAGGAGCTGGAGTTCCCGGATCTGAACGCCATCGACTGGGCAAAGGATTACGAGGAAAACTACAAGGGACTGGTGACCGAGGATCGTCTTTCCTATTTTGTTATCGTAAACGGCCTTTTTGAGAGAACCGCTGATCTGACCTCCTTTGAGGATGCTTTCTGTGCGCTTCTGGAGGAGCCGGAAGAGCTGACGGCTTTCTATGACAGGCTGGTTGACTGGCATATTGAGCTGATGAAGATTGCCCGTGATTATTACCATGTGGATATGATTCTGTTCCATGATGATATGGGGACACAGAGGAACACCTTCTTTTCGCCGGATACGTATGAGGAGCTTTTCCTTCCTCAGTATCAGAAGATTACGAAGGCCGCTCATGATATGGGCATGTATATCTGTCTGCATTCCTGCGGCTGCATCAGTACCCTGATGCCGCTGATTATCCGGGCGGGCTTTGATGCCTGGGAAGGACAGGACAGCGCCAACGATAAGAAAGCTATTCTGGAGAAATATGGAAAGGATCTGGCTCAGTGTACGTTGTATATTATCCCTGAGACCATGTCCGATGAGGAAGCTGTCGCGGATATTCATAAAAAGGTAGACGAGCTGGGCGTTACCGGAAGATTCGCATGCCGCCTCAAAGACACAAAGCCGGACCGTAAAGTGAATCTGGCAGAAGAATTATACCGCTATAGCAGAATAAAGCTGGCTGAAGCCGAGTAAAGGATAAGAAATTCTTGTCAAGCGCCCATCCCCTGAAGGGGATGGGCAGAACCGGGGCTGCGAAAAGTGAGGTCGTCATTTTTCGCAGCCCCGATTGACCGTAAAACAGGATCAGTTATTTACAACGCCTTTTTGCAGCATAATGTTCGCATAAAGGGCTTTTTCGCTGGTGGCGATAATGCAGTAAACGGTCTTTGCCTCGTCATAGAAAGCGAAACGTTCGATATTGCCTATTGTCTGTTCGCCGCGCTCATCGTATTTTTTGATAATATCCTTGAAGGTATCCCAAATGGGAGTTTCCACGTTATCTCCGGGCACAACCTCCATGAGATTTACCGGCTTTTCCACATATGTATCCAGTGGGAATACCTGCAGGATGGCGTCCAGGATCTCCGGCACGCCGTGACCGTCACAGCGGATGGTAACGGCGTTTTTTCCCATGGATTCTACGGGGAAGTTACCGTCTGCAATGACAAGACGGTCGCCGTGCCCCATCTCACATAATACCTTTAATAATTCTGGCGATAAAATTTCGGGAATTCCCTTTAACATAATAATGACTCCTTTCTGAGCTGCGGATTACCGCCGATCCTGAAAGTCCGGCTTCTCCGCTGATAATATTTTTTTCTTCTTTATAGAATAACGTGATTTGGGCAGGAATACAAGGTATTTATTTGAGAAGGGATAAAAATTTTCCGGTTGACAGAAAACGCCGAGTGATGTTATGATAAATTAAAACAGAAACGTTTCGGTTTTAAGGAGAGAAGCCGGCGAATCGTAAAACGGAACAGAAGTTAAATAAGAAATCACGGGAGGAATTGGTTATGCCATTAGTTACATCAAAAGAAATGCTTTTAAATGCACAGAAGGGCGGTTATGCGGTAGGGGCTTTTAATGCTGAGAATATGGAAATGGTCAAGGCGATCATTCAGGCGGCAGAGGAGCTGAAAGCGCCGGTTATGATCCAGACAACGCCCTCTACGATCAAATATGGTACGCTGGAAACCTATTCTGCCATCGTAGCGGCAGAGGCTGCAAAGGCGTCGGTCCCGGTGTGCTTACATCTGGATCACGGCAGCAGCTTTGAGCTGGCCATGCAGGCCATGAAGGCAGGCTATACATCGGTTATGATTGACGGCTCCAAGCTTGATTTTGAGGGAAATGCAGAGGTGAGCAGACGTGTCGCGGATGTGGCGGCGGCCCTGAACATCCCATGTGAAGCAGAGCTTGGAAAGGTCGGCGGAAAAGAGGATGATCTGGAGGCGGATGCCGATACTAATACGGATCCCCGGGAGGCAAAGGAGTTCGTGGAGCGCACAGGGGTTACCTCCCTGGCAGTGGCGATCGGAACGGCGCATGGTTTTTATGTGGGGACTCCTGTGCTGGATAAGGAGCGCCTCAGCGAGATCCGGAAAGCGGTGGATATTCCGCTGGTACTTCACGGCGCGTCAGGACTTACGGATGAAGACGTTTCCGATTGTGTAAAACGCGGTATCTGTAAAGTGAATTTTGCTACGGAGCTTCGCGCCGCATATACAAGGGCTGTAAAAGAGCTTTTGACGGAAAAGCCGGATACCTTTGACCCGAAGGCTTACGGAAAGGCCGGGATCGCCGCGGTAAAAGAACTGGTAAAGGGACGCATGAGGGTTTGCGGCTGCGACGGAAAGGCTGAATAAAGGCAGGGAGGAAGTCCTATGGCTGCGACCATGAAGGATATTGCCAGGCGTACGGGGCTTGGCCTTGCAACCATTTCTTCTTATTTCAACGGGGGAAATGTGCGGGAAAAAAACCGCAAAAAAATCGAGGAGGCCATCAAGGAGCTTCACTATGAAGTAAATGAGGTGGCCAGAAATCTGAAGACAAATGAAACGAAGACCATCGGCGTGGTGATCCCGGAGCTGAACAACATTTTTTGTTCGGAGATCATCACGGGAATGGAGGATATTCTGAGAAGCCACGGATATGCGACCATTGTCTGTGACTGCCGGACGAACCGTACTCTGGAAAAGGAGGCGGTGGAATTCCTTATGCGCAAAAGAGTGGACGGGATCATTAATATGCCTGTGGATGTTACGGGAAGTCACCTTCAGACCTTTCAGCGAACGGGAAAGCCCATCGTTCTCATTGACCGGCGCATCTGCGGACTGGACTGCGACAGTGTGCTGGTGGACAACCGGCAGGCTGCCGGGCAGGCTGTGGAACTGCTTATGGACAATGGTCACAGGCATATCGGGATCATCGGCGGCCCCAGAGATATTTTTACCGCTCAGGAGCGCCTGGAGGGCTACTGTACCGTATATAGGAGGATGGGATTTCCGGTACGGGAGTCGCTGATCTATCACGGAGATTACACCATTCAGGGGGGCGTCCGGGGAATGGCGGAGCTGCTTGACAAAAATCCCGATATGACGGCTGTCTTTGTGACAAACTACGAAATGACCATGGGCGCTGTGATCGGCATGAATGAGCGGGGCGTGCGTATCGGGGATCAGCTCTCGCTGATCGGCTTCGACAACCTGCAGTTTGCCCGGGCGTGCAGCCCGAAGCTGACGATCATATCCCAGCCCACCAGAGGGATCGCGGAGGAAGTGGCGAAAATAATCCTGCACAGGCTTGAGAATGGGGATGGCCCTCATATTAACCAGAAGCTGCAGACGGAAATCATTATGGGGAAATCGGTCAGACGGATTTCATAGAGGAGCAAAATATGAGCGAACGATATTTGTTAGGAATCGACATCGGTACGAGCGCGTGCAAGGCGGCGGTCTTTGACCGTGAGGGAAGGGCCGCAGCCACCGCTTCCGGCGATTATCCGGTGTATTATCCCCGGGAGGGATGGGCTGAGCAGAATCCCGATGAATGGTGGGAGGCAGTGTGCGGCGCCATAAAGAGCCTGCTGGACAAAAGCGGGATCGCGCCCGGAGCGATTGCGGGGGTGGGAATCGACGGCCAGAGCTGGTCCGCCATCGCCATAGATGAAAAGGGAAAGGTCCTTTCCAATACGCCCATCTGGATGGATACCAGAAGCCTGGATATCTGCAACAGGCTGAACAGGGAAATCGGCAGGGATACCATTTTCCGGGCGGCGGGAAATTCCCTGCAGCCGTCTTATACGACGGCCAAAATTCTCTGGTATAAAGAAAATCTCCCGGAGGTTTACGGGCGGATCTATAAGATCCTGCAGTCAAACAGCTTTATTGTCTGTCGTTTGACGGGTGCGGTCACCCAGGATGTGTCCCAGGGCTACGGCCTTCACTGCTTTGACATGAAAAAGGGCAGCTGGGATGACGAGATGTGTGAAAAGCTGGGAATCCCCCGGGAATTTCTCCCGGAGCTGGTCAACTGTGATACCGTAGTGGGAACTGTCACGGAGGAGGCTGCGGCGCAGTGCGGACTTTTAGCGGGAACGCCTGTTGTGGCGGGCGGTCTGGACGCGGCCTGCGGTACGCTGGGAGCCGGCGTGATCCATCCGGGGGAGACTCAGGAGCAGGGAGGACAGGCAGGGGGCATGAGCATCTGCACGGACGCCTGCAAGGCGGATCCCAGACTGATCCTGAGCGATCATGTAGTGCCCGGACGGTGGCTCCTGCAGGGCGGCACCACAGGCGGCGGCGGAGTGATGCGCTGGTTCGAGCGGGAGTTTGCGGATTATGAGAGAAGCGTGGCTGAAGAAAAAGGAAGCTCGTCCCTGATTTTGCTGAACGAGATCGCGGAGCAGGTGAATCCGGGCTGCGACGGCCTGGTATTTCTTCCTTATATGGCAGGGGAGAGGTCCCCCATCTGGAATCCCCATGCGAAGGGCGTGTTCTACGGCCTTGATTTTTCCAAGACAAAGGGTCACATGGTCCGGGCATGTATGGAGGGGGTGGCGTTGTCGCTGCGGCACAATCTGGAAATTGCGGAGGAAGCAGGCGCAAAGGCGGAGGCGCTTCGCGCTGTGGGCGGTTCTGCGAACTCTCTTTTGTGGACGCAGATCAAAGCCGATATTACGGGAAAACCCATCGCAGTGCCCTCCTCGGATACGGCGACCACTCTGGGAGCCGCCATTCTGGCAGGCGTAGGCGTGGGATTTTATAAAGACTATGAGGAGGCGGTTTCCCTCACGGTGAAGGAGACAAGAAGGCATATGCCGAATCCGGAAAACAGGATGGTTTATGATAATACCTACGAAACATATTTGAAATTATACGAAAATCTGAAATCAATGATGACAAAATGAGGAGGAGACTGTTATGCATGCAGCAGTGGTAGTAGCCAATGAAGATGTACGGTATCAGGAGGTGGAGGAGCCCCAGGTGAAGCCGGGCTTTGTAAAGATCCGGGTAAAGGCCTCCGGGATCTGCGGATCTGATATTCCCCGCGTTTTACATAATGGAGTGCATTTCTATCCCATTGTTCTGGGACATGAATTTTCCGGTGAAGTGACAGAGGTGGGAGAGGGCGTGACAAAGGTAAAGGCGGGCGATCGCACCACAGCGGCGCCTCTTCTTCCCTGTATGAAATGCGACGACTGTCAGAACGGCAATTTTTCTCTCTGCAGGCATTATAGCTTTATCGGCTCCAGAGAGCAGGGAAGCAATGCGGACTATGTGGTGGTACCGGAGGAGAACATCGTGCCCTTTGATCCGTCCATTTCCTATGAGCAGGGAGCTATGTTTGAGCCCTCTACCGTAGCGATCCACGGCCTTTTCCAGAATGACTATCAGGGCGGTCAGTATGTGGCGGTGCTGGGAGGCGGAACTATCGGCATGTTTACCATGCAGTGGGCGCGGATCTTCGGCTCGCGGAAGGCGGTTGTCTTTGATATCAGCGATGAACGTCTGGCGCTGGCAAAGCAACTGGGCGCGGATGAGGTGATCAATACCACGAAGGAAAATTATATGGAGGAGGCTCTTGCCATTACGGGAGGAAAGGGTTATGGTTATGTTTTTGAGACGGCCGGACAGGTACCCACCATGCATATGGCGTTTGAGCTGGCTGCCAACAAATCCCATGTCTGCTTTATCGGGACCCCGCATACGGAACTGAGCTTTACGCCGAAGCAGTGGGAAAACATGAACCGGAAGGAATTTAAGCTCACCGGCTCCTGGATGTCCTACAGCGCGCCCTTCCCCGGAAAGGAGTGGGAGCTGACCGCGCATTATTTCGCAACGGGCCAGTTAAAATTTGATCCGGCGCTTATCTACAAAAAGCTGCCGATGAGCCGGGCGCAGGAGGCTTTCCAGATGTATAAGACGCCGGGACTGGTAAAGGGCAGGATTCTTCTTGTGAATGAGGATTAAGCTATGATATTGACAGTGACATTAAACGCGGCCATTGATAAGCGGTATGTGGTGGCGGGATTTCGGGAGGGAGAGGTAAACCGGGTCAAAGAATGCGCCTATGTACCCGGCGGCAAGGGCCTGAACGTTTCCAAGCCCGCGGCGATTTGCGGGGCGGAGGTGGTGGCCACCGGCTTTCTGG
This sequence comes from uncultured Blautia sp., assembly GCA_964528895.1. GTDB lineage: Bacteria > Bacillota > Clostridia > Lachnospirales > Lachnospiraceae > Blautia_A. The sequence continues at coordinate 29,941 of CAZGTY010000002.1, forward strand.
GCGGTCATGCGGGAAATTACATAGAGGATGCGTTGAAGCCCTTTGGGATCACCGGAGATTTTTACCATGTGGAGGGGGAAAGCCGTTCCTGCATTAATATCTGGGATGAGGAAAAGCATGTGCAGACAGAGCTTTTAGAGCCGGGCTTCATTCTCACAGAGAAGGATTTTCAGGGCTTTCTGAAAAAATTTACCGGTCTTGTAAAGGATGCGGAGGTGGTGGCCATGTCCGGCAGCGTCCCCCGGGGTCTGGACGGGACGGCATATCAAAGGCTGATACATATTGTGAAGGACGCGGGCAAAAAAGCCATTCTGGATACCAGCGGAAGGCTTCTGGAAATGGGGATCGAGGCCCTCCCCACCATGATCAAGCCGAATATTGATGAAATACGTATGCTCACGGGAAAGCGCTGCGATGATATTCACGATATCATCGATGCGGCCCGGGCAGTTCATGAAAAAGGCGTGGAGATCGTAGCGGTCTCTCTTGGAGAGGACGGCAGCATAGTGGTGTGCGGCGAGGGCGTATTCCGGGCGTCCGTTCCCAGAGTCAACGCGGTAAATACCGTGGGCTGCGGTGATTCCATGATCGCGGGCTTTGCGGTGGGCTTAAGCGAAGGTCTGCCGATGGAGGAAATTTTAAAAAAGGCCAGCGCTATCTCCGCGGCGGCGGCCATGCGTGAGGAGACGGGCTTTTTTGTAAAAGAGGATATGGAGCGGATTTATCCCGGGATCAGGATTGAAAAGCTTCAATAAAGAGATTTTATCCGCAGCCCGGGAGCGGACGGTTCCCCATATGCGGTAAAATAAAAAAGAAAAGGAGAAGAGAAATGACTGAATTTATCAATCCGGCGCTTGTGCCGAAAGTGAAATTTCACAATGGAACTGAAGTCCCCTGTGTGGGTATGGGAACCTTTGGTTCGGACCGTTTTAGCCCGGAACAGGTTTCAAACGCCGTAGCGGGAGCCATCCGCTGCGGCTACAGAATGTTTGACTGCGCGGCCTGCTACGGAAACGAGGATCAGATCGGAAAGGTCTTTAAGGCAGCGTTTGACGAGGGCGTCGTAAAGCGTGAAGAGCTGTTCATCATGACAAAGGTATGGAACGACATGCATGAGAGAGTGGAGGAATCCTGCAGAAAGAGTATCGCGGACCTGCAGTGCGGGTATGCGGACATGTTCTTTATCCACTGGCCGTTCCCGAACTATCACGCACCGGGATGTGATGTGGATTCCAGAAATCCGAATTCCAGACCCTTCAGTGTGGAAGAGTTTATCAATACCTACCGGCAGTGTGAGGAACTGGTGGAAAAAGGCCTGATCCGCAATATCGGCATTTCCAATATGACCATTCCGAAGCTGGAGGCGGTTCTTCCGCTGATGAGGATCATGCCGGCAGCGTGTGAGCTGGAGCTGCATCCGTGCTTCCAGCAGCAGGAGCTGTTTGATTATCTGGTGGCAAATAAGATCCAGCCTATCGGTTTTATGCCTCTCGGTTCTCCCAACAGACCGGAGCGAGACATGATGCCGGAGGATATCGCAGATATGCAGATGCCGGAGATGCAGGCCATAGCGAAGGCTCACGGCTGCCATCCGGCCCTGATCTCCCTGAAATGGGCTCATCAGAGAGGGCAGATCCCGATTCCTTTCTCCATTCATGAGGCTAATTACGTGAGCAATCTCAAGAGTATGACAGAGGACCCTCTGACAGATGAGGAAATGGCTGTTATCGCGACGCTTGAGCACAATAACCGCCTTGTAAAAGGGCAGGTATTCCTGTGGGAGGGCGCTCATGACTGGCACGATCTCTGGGATGAGGACGGTGTGATTGTAAAATAAGCGGAGGAGAGAGTGATTTTCCCTCCGGAACGGTGATGTTATCTGACGTTTGTTCTTTACCGATGGCCCCTTTCCGTGTTATGATTAAAAGAAAGAGGAATCTGCGCAAAAGAAGGAGAAAAGTGCAAGCCATGTACCGTATATTGCTGGTGGATGATGAGATTCTCGTGCGTGAGGCTATCAGAGAGAACATAGATTGGAAGGGGCTGGACTGCGAGCTGGTGGGAGACTGCCAGAACGGACAGGAAGCGGCGGAATTTGTAAAGCGAAATCAGGTGGATATCGTGCTGACGGATATTCTTATGCCCTATATGGATGGGATGGAGCTGAGCCATTTTCTGCACGATAATTACCCGGATGTTGTGATCGTTATTTTTTCCGGCTTTGGAGAATTTGAATATGCGAAAAAGGCGATCCAGTACAATGTGAGCGAATATCTTCTGAAGCCTATTACGGCTATGGAGCTCACGGCCGTGCTGGAGAAGATGAAGGAAAAGGTAGACCAGGGCCGGAAAGAAAAAAAGAAAATGGAGAGTCTTACCCGGGCATCGGAAAATTACCGGAAAAACGCCCATATGATCCGCTCAAAGGCCATAGAAGCCCTGGTGACCCGGTCTCGGGATGTGGACGAAAGCCTGGAGCAGCTCAGGACCATGGGAATAACGCTGGAGGGCTCCTGCTATAAGGTGGCCGTCCTGGATATCGACCAGTACTCCGAGTTGTATCAGATGGATGTGGAAAAGCTGCAGGAAAGCGCCCTGATGGCGTTTGTCCTTTTTAATGTAAGCGATGAGATCGTCAGCCGGGAGAAGGCGGGCGTCGCCTACGAGGAAGGGAATAATCGTGTGGGGATCCTCTTTGAAGGGTTCAGCTCCAGAGATTTTTCCGGCCATGTGAGGGAGCTTTGCCGGGAAATTCAGGAAAAAGTAAATGAACTCACCGGCATCGACGTATCCATAGGGATCGGGAAAAAGGTGCGGGAGGCAGGCGAACTGATCTTTTCTTATAATACCGCTGCAGACGCCATTCAGTACCGTTATCTGCTGGGAGGAAGGCTGCTTCTGGATATGGAGGAGCAGGGCGGCGAGGAGGAGGTCGCCCTTTACCGTGATCTGGAACAGCTGACCGACGCTTTAAAAACCGGAAAAAAGGAAAGCATGTGGCGATCTTTGGGCGAGATGGAGAATAAAATCCGGTCTCAGCTCATGGACAAAAGCCGTGCCTGCATGTATCTGCAGCAGATCGTCCGGGCGATCGGGGAAGCCGGGGAAGCGGTAAAGCCGAACAGTCAGACGCTTGCGGAGTGCAGGGACAGGCTGCTTTTGGACATCAACCGGAAAAGGACCTTTGAGCAGGCCTTTGGGCTGGTGAAGGAATATGCGGAGAGAGTTTTTGTGAAGCTTTTGAATCTGAACAGCTCCAGCAGCAGGAGGCAGGCTTCACTGGCTATGGATTACATACAGAATCATTATATGGATCCGGATCTGAGCCTGAACAGCATCTGTTCCTACTTAAATATCAGCACAAGCTATTTCAGCACTATATTTAAGGAGGCAACCGGCGAGACCTTCATGGAGGTTCTGATCCGGATCAGGATGGATAAGGCGAGGGAGCTTCTGGAAAATACTACGCTGAAAAACTATGAGATTGCGGAAAAGGTGGGATTTTCAGATTCTCATTATTTTGGTATATCTTTTAAGAAGATGACCGGAAAGACGCCCACGGAGTATGCCAGGGAGTATCGCAAATGAAGAGGACAAAGACGCGCCATTACATTCTGAGACGATTTAAAAGCATTCAAAGCTCCATTTTTGCAGGGGTATCCGCGCTGGTGCTGTTTGCGGTCATGATTTTTACCGTGGTATCCGTGCGGTATACGCGAAACTCCATATTTGAAAACTCAATGATGTATACCCAGACCATTACCAGTCAGATCAATCAGAATATCGATTCCTATATTGATTATATGGACAATATTGCCTCTTTGGTTGCGGACAGCGAGGATGTGCGGGCTTTTTTGCGGGATGACGATTTAAACTCAGAAATTAATGACCGTATTCTCACCCAGTTTACCACGATACTTAAAGGGAGAAAGGATATTCGAAATATCGGCATTATCAGCAGTGAAAAGGGGACGCTGCTGAATGACGGCACGCAGACGATAAATCCCTATGTGGATTTGAACGATCTGGAATGGTACGGCAAGGCGTTGGAAAGCGATGGAAGCTCGGAGCTTTCTTCCTCCCATGTGCAGCATGTGGTGGAGGGGGAACGCCCGTGGGTGATTACCCTGAGCCGTGGTATCGGCAGCGGCCGGAGCATGGACGGCGTTTTTTTATTGATCTGAATTACAGCGCCATCAGTGAGCTCTGCGACCAGAACAGCTTCAGTGAAAAGGGATATGTCTTTCTTCTGGATGCGGAGGGAAACATAGTGTATCATCCGCAGCAGCAGCAGCTCTACAACGAGCTTCAGACGGAGAATATCGATCTGGTGATGAAGGCGGATGGGGATTCCGTGATCGCCGGAGGAAAGCTTTATACGATTTCCCGTTCGGAAAAGACCGGCTGGTCGGTGGTGGGCTGCATGAATGTAAATGAGCTGCTGTCAGGCACCAGGCAGGCGCAGGGAATCTATGTGTTCACGGCAATTGTGCTGGTTATTGTGGCGCTGCTTCTTTCAGGCCTGATTTCCCGTACCATTACATTGCCGATCCAGCGTCTCAGGGACTCCATGGCAAGGGTACAGGAGGGAAATTTCAGCGCGGCGGATGTGGAGGTCACGTCTGAAAATGAAGTGGGAAGTCTGACTACCTCCTTTAATGTGATGGCCCACCGGATACAGGAGCTGATGGAGCAGAATACCTATGAGCAGCAGGAGAAAAGAAAGATCGAGCTGAAGGCCCTGCAGTCCCAGATCAATCCCCACTTTTTATATAATACGCTGGATTCTATCATCTGGATGGCGGAGGGCAAAAAGAACGAGGAGGTCGTCCTGATGACGGCGTCTCTGGCCCGTCTCCTCCGGCAGAGTATCGGCAACGAGGACGAGCTGGTAACCATAGGGCAGGAGATCGAATACAGCCGCAGCTATCTGACCATTCAGAAAATGCGTTATAAGGATAAGCTGGAATTTGATATTGACGTGAGCCCGGAAATCAGAAATGTCACGATCATTAAGCTGGTTCTGCAGCCTATCATAGAAAACGCCATTTATCATGGGCTGAAATACAAGGAGAGCAGAGGCTTTCTGAAGGTAACAGGATATGAGCGGGGTGAGAATGTGGCGCTCGAGATCATTGACAATGGCGTGGGTATGGATGAAGAGACCCTGAAGCATATTTTCGAACAGCATAAGGTAAACTATCATTCCAATGGCGTGGGTGTATATAACGTGCAGAAACGCCTGCAGCTCTATTACGGAAGCGATTATGGAATTTCCTATACCAGCGTGAAGGGCGAGGGTACGATTGCGTCCATCACCATACCGAAGAAACAGGAGGGCAGTCATGAAGCAGTATAAAAAATGGATCATTCCGGCTGCCGCCGTCATGCTGATCATAATTGTGCTGGCGCTGAAAAATTACCGGCGGGAGAGCGGAACTGAAAGAGAGTGGTCTCTGGTGTATATTCCGAAGACGGCGGACGGGACGAATGATTTCTGGACTTCTCTGATTTCAGGAACGCGTATGGCCGCGCAGGAATATAACGCCTCCATAGAGGTGATGGCGCCGGACAGGGAGCAGGATGTGGAGCGGCAGAATGAACTGCTGGAGCAGGCCATCGCCATGAAACCCGATGCCTTGCTCATGTCGCCGTCCAGCTATACGGCCTCCAATGATCTTCTGAGAGAGGCCAGGGATAAAGGGATTCCCATTGTATTTATTGATTCCTACACAGAAGAAAATATCCAGGATCTGACGGTGGCTACGGATAATCTGGAGGTGGGCCGGATGCTTGGAGAATATGTACAGGGACTTCTCGGAGAAGATTCAAAGATCGCTATTGTCAGTCATATGCAGGGTGTTTCCACCGCAGTTGAGCGTGAGCAGGGGTTCAGGGAGGGCTTGGGCGAAAAAGCAAAAAATATCGTAGATGTGGTCTATTGCAATTCCATGTTCGATCTGGCCACGTCCCTGACAGAGGAGCTGATGGAAAAATATCCGGATCTGGAAATGATCGCGGGTATGAACGAATATTCCTCGGTGGGAGCCGCCCGGGCCGTAAAAGCCGCGGGAGCGCAGGATCGGATCAAGGTGGTGGGCGTAGACAGCTCCCAGGAGGCGGTTCAACTGATGGAGCAGGATATTTTTAAGGCGTTTGTGGTTCAGAAGGCCTTCAAAATGGGATATATCGGAGTGCGGGAGACCATACGTCTTCTTCAGGGGGAGAGCGTGGAGAAGAACATCGATTCCGGCTGTGAGCTGGTAACGCCTGAGAATATGTACTCCAGCGAGAATGAGAAGCTGCTGTTTCCCTTCACTACTTTCCGGGAAGAAAAAACAGGGGAGTGAGAGGGCCGGAGGAGGTTCGATAGAAAAAGGTTAAAAATTTACGATACCGTAAATTTTTAACCTTTTTCTATAAGATTTTCAATTTTATTCTTCACAAAATAAATTTATAATAACAGAAGATTCAGATATTAGGGAGGAAAAAAGATGGAAAAATTGAAAAGCAATCCCATTGTTAAAAAGGTTGGTCTGAATCGGATACTGCTGGTTGGCGTATTGATCGTGCTGTATTTTATTTTTGCCATCCTGAATCCGAGTTTTCTGAGCTACTCGAGAATCTTAAGCGCTCTCAGCTATGCTTATTTCTTGGGCTTTTTATCTCTGGGTGTTACATTCGTGATCGCCACAGGAGGAATTGATTTCTCCATCGGACCGGTTATGTTCTGCTGTGCGCTGATATCCGGCTATTGCCTGACCAGCTATGGCGTGCCGATGCCTCTGGCGATGGTGATCAGCATCCTGGTGGGCCTGATTTTTGGCGTGTTTAACGGATATCTGGTAGCTTACTGGACGGTGCCTCCGTTTATCGTATCCATGGCGAGCATGAATATTGCCAAGGGCGTCGCGTCCGTATTTACCAAGACACAGTCTGTAAGCTGGCCCCGTTCCGACGCGCCGGGCGGCTGGTACCGTAATCTGATCCAGTATGGAAACATTCCGGTGGGCCTGTTCATCTTCCTGGCGGTTGCTATTGTATGCGCCATTGTTTTGAATAAATCCAAGATCGGCCGGTATATCCTCTGCCTTGGGAGCAACAAGGAGGCGGTCCGCCTCTCCGGTGTTAATGTAAAAAAATGGGAAATGATCGCGTATATCATCTGCGGCATTCTGGCAGGCGTTTCCGCTATTTTCTATGTAGCGGCCTATACCACCGTTCAGCCCGGCTACGGCGATCAGTATAATAACGAGGCTATCGCGGGCTGCGTTATGGGAGGCACATCCATGGCAGGCGGACTTGCTTCCATCAGCGGCACGGTGATCGGCGTATTTATTATTTCCCTGCTGCAGGTAGGTATCCTTGCGCTTAACCTGAACAAGAACTATCAGCTTATTATCACAGGTATTATTGTTATCGTAGCTGTATACTTTGACGTTCTCGGCAGACGCCGCAAGAACTGATAACTGATCGTGATTAATACAGAAAGGCAAGGTGAAAAAATGGGCGATATAATCCTGACAATGAAAGGTATTGATAAATCCTTCCCCGGTGTCCACGCGCTGGATCATGTGGATCTGGAGATCCGAAAAGGCGAGGTTCTGGCTCTGATGGGCGAGAACGGCGCGGGCAAATCCACACTTATGAAGGTCCTTACCGGTATTTATACGAAAGATTCCGGCATCATTACATATGAAGGAAAAGAGGTTGAGTTCCACAGCGCGAAGGAAGCGCAGAATGCAGGCGTGGTAATCGTGCATCAGGAGCTGAACATGCTGAATCATCTTACGGTCGCACAAAATATCTTCATTGGAAGAGAGTTTAAAAAGGGTTTCCGTATTGATGACAAAAAGATGAACGAGGAGGCTAAGAAGCTCTTCGATAGACTGAATATCAACATCGATCCTACAGATGTCATGGGAAATCTGACCGTAGGTAAGCAGCAGATGTGCGAGATCGCGAAGGCGATTTCCCATGAGGCCAAGGTCATCATTTTTGACGAGCCCTCCGCGGCTCTGACAGAGTCCGAGATCGCGGAGCTGTTTAAGATCATCCGTGATCTGCGCGATCAGCAGCTTGGTATCGTGTATATTTCCCACCGTATGGATGAGATCAAGGTGATCACGGACCGTGTAACGGTCATGCGCGACGGTACCTACGTGGGAACGCTGATCACGAAGGACTGCACCAAGAATGATATTATCAACATGATGGTGGGCCGTGTGATTTATGAGGAACCAAAGACCGAAAGCGCAGTCCCGGCGGATGCTCCGGTGGTGCTGAAGGTGGAGAATCTCAATGCGGGCAAAATGGTGCAGAATGTAAGCTTTGAGCTTCACAAGGGAGAGATCCTGGGCTTCTCCGGACTGATGGGGGCAGGCCGAACGGAGACGGCCAGAGCCATATTCGGAGCGGACCCCAAGGAGAGCGGAGACATATATGTAAATGGAGAAAAGGTGACCATCAATTCCCCGCAGGACGCGGTTAAATTCGGTATCGGTTATCTTTCTGAGGACCGTAAGAGATATGGCGTCGCAGTGCAGAAGTCCGTGGCGGAGAATACGACTCTTGCTACCCTGGAACAGTTTATGAAGGGTTTTCTGATCGATAAGGAGAAAGAAAACAGGGAGTCGCAGAAGCATGTGGATGAGCTGGACACCAAAACTCCCGGCGTTGATCAGCTTGTGGTAAATCTTTCCGGCGGAAATCAGCAGAAGGTGGTAATCGCCAAGTGGCTTACCAGAAACAGCGATATTCTCATTTTTGACGAGCCTACAAGAGGCATCGACGTAGGCGCGAAGAATGAGATCTATAAGCTGATCAACAAGCTGGCGTCAGAGGGGAAGTCCATTATCATGATTTCATCGGAAATGACGGAGATCCTTCGTATGAGCGACCGTATCGTGGTTATGTGCGAGGGCAAGATCACCGGTGAGATCGATATCGCAGAAGCAACCCAGGAAAACATCATGAATCTGGCAACCAGAGAAATAAGCTAGGGAGGAGAAAATTATGAGTAATCAGAGTACAGTATCTACAGCAAAGAACAAATCAATGCTGGAGAAACTGGGAGGACAGAAGTTCATCGTTCTTCTGGTAGTTATCGGCTTGTTTATCTTCTTCTCAGCTATGAGCCCCGGCTTCCGGAAATATACGACTTATCTGACAATCCTGGATTTTTCATATTATATCGTATTTATGGCTATCGGCGTGACATTTCCGCTTATCACCGGCGGTGTGGATCTGTCCATCGGAACGGGCCTGATCTGCTATGCGCTGGTAGGCGGCTACCTGATCAAGTTTGCAAATTTCCCCGTAGTGGCGGCTATGCTGATCACAGTTCTGTTCGGCGTGGCGATCGGCGCGGTGAATGGATGCCTGGTGGCGCTTATGGACATCCCGCCGTTCCTGACTACGCTGTGTACCTGCATGATCACACGCGGCCTTGGTTCCATCATCGTAGGCGGCTTTGGTATCACATGGCCCAGCGGGACCGCTGCGGGAGCATGGTATAAGAACATTTTCAAATATTCTCTGCCGGACAATCCCAGGATGAAAATTCCGGTGGGTCTTGCCGTGGTGATCGTGGGAGTGCTTATCATGTCCTATGTTTTAAATCATACGAAGGTAGGACGGTACACCATCGCCATCGGAAGCAACAAGGAGGCCGCGAGGCTTTCCGGCGTAAATGTAAAGGCTTATCACATCCTTGCCTATATTATTTCCGGGCTGTTCGCGGGCCTTGGGGCCATCGCCTACTCGGCGGTAGTTCCTACGGTGCAGCCGGGTACTGGCGCAGGCTTTGAACTGGAGGCCATCGGAGGCGCTATCATCGGAGGCGTATCCGCGTCCGGAGGTGAGGGAAGCATCACGGGAGCTTTCCTGGGCGTGCTGGTTATCTGCCTTTTGAAGACAGGTCTTCCCTTTATTGGCCTTCAGGCTAACTGGCAGCAGATCATTACCGGTCTGGTACTGATTGGCGCCGTATTGATCGACGTTATTAAAAAGAGACGGGAACGCGGTTAAAAGATCCGCGTTATCCCTGCGGCTTATCACTATGGTATGTGGTCGGAAAGACTTCATATAAATAAAAATTTACAGGAGGTATTCCAAAATGAAGAAAAAATTGTTAGCAGTAGTATTGGGAGCAGCCATGGTCGCAGCTATGCCTGTGAGCGCATTTGCTGAGTCCGGGGTTACCGCGAACGGCGACTACACCTTCAAGATCATCGTTAAGAGCTATCAGTCCTCTTACTGGCAGGCGGCGGTTACCGGCATAGACCAGGAGAAGGAAGTTGTGGGCGTTACCGCTGATTCCACAGGCCCGAACGCAGAGTCCGATATCGCTGACCAGGTTCAGATGCTGAAGGATGCCATCGATGCCAAACCGGACGGAATCGGTCTGGCAGCCTGCGACCAGGAATCCGTTCTGGAAGAGCTGTCAAGGGCACAGGAAGCAGGCATTCCTGTTGTATGCTTTGACTCCGGTGTTCCGGATGCTCCGGAAGGATCCGTATATGCGACCATCGCTACTGATAACTATGGTGCAGGCGCTACTGCAGCAGAGAACCTGTATGCTGCTCTGAAGGACAAGATCGCGGCAGCAGAAGCTCCTGTACGTATCGGCGAGGTTAACCAGGAGGCAACCTCCGAGTCCATCACAAGCCGTGGACTTGGTTTCATCGACAAATTTGCTGAACTGGCAACAGCAGACGGCAAGAGCGTAGCGGTAGTTGGTAATGAGTACTATGTAAATGGCGCTGCAGATGCGGGCGATGAGGCTACTGCTGATATCATCATCGATGTTGCGGTTCCTTCTCAGACAACCGTTGACCTCTGCACAACTGAGGCAGCTAACCTTCTGAACAAAGAAGACATCATCGGTATCTTCGGCTCCAATCAGGTAGCGGCTGAGGGCGTTCTGGCAGCAGATGCAAACCTTGGCATTCTGGGAACAGATCCTGAGACAAGCGTTCTGGCAGCCGGCTTCGACGCTGGTTCCACCATCAAGGATGCGATCAGAAACGGCCAGATGTTTGGTGCGGTTACCCAGTCTCCTCTGGCAATGGGTATCAAGACGATTGACGTTCTGACCCAGATCGCTAACGGCGAAGAGGTAGAGGATGTTCCGACTGAAGGCGCATGGTACAATGCAGACAACATGGACGACGAGTCGATTGCTCCGAACCTGTATGACTGATCTCAACAGTACTTATCCATGTTAAAATGAACTTAAGGGACGCCCCGGTATCAGGGGCGTCCCTTTTTTCGGGCAGCCTCCTTCCGGACTCCACTCCGCCCGGCGGAAGAAAGCAGGCTCGGATTTTCAGGCTGGCAATCTTTCAGTTTCTTAACACGGAATTCAATCAGGATTTTTGTACTTGAACGATTTCCCGGAATGTCATACCCTTTGCAGGGAGAATTTTCGAAACTCACGGCATACAACATTTGCGAAGCTGTCCTGTCTATATTTCCGGCATGACAAACAAAGTCTGTTACAGACACCAGAACAGGAGGTGCGGTACGAAACTGCGGTCCGTCCGCTGTCTGAGCGAAGCGAGTTCGGAACAGGACCGCAGGAATAAAAGAGTACCGCTCCTGTTCTGCAGTGTCTGTTAAGACTTTGATTTGCGCCGGAAATATAGACAGGACAGCTTCGCAAATGCCGATGCCGCTCAGACACCGAAAATTCTCCTGCCTCATGACATTCCGGGAAATCGAAAAGTACAGAAAAATCCTTCTTAAAATTCCGCTTATAAGAAACTGAAAATTGCCAGCATAAAAGCAGGGTCCCCCACTTTCTTCCGCCGGGCGGAGTGGAGCCACAGAGGGCAGGCTGCAAATAAAGACACTTTTTTTCACAAACAAGGTTCTTTCCTATTGCCTTATTTTATGGTAATATGTTATTATCAAATAAAGAAGAAACCGTGGTAATACAGCATTATTCACAAAACCGTGCTGTGGAAATCTTACATATTCGGGAGGGTTTTATAATGGCTACATATTATGCAGCAGTAGACATGGGAGCATCCAGCGGACGTCTCATCCTTGGCCATATGGAAAATGGAAAAATGGAGCTGGAGGAAATGCACCGCTTTGAAAACGGGATGGTAAAAAAGGACGGCGAGCTTTGCTGGGAATTTGACCGCATTTTTAAAGAAATCGTTGTCGGGATGAAAAAATGTAAGGAAGCAGGAAAGGTTCCGGTCAGCATGGGCGTAGATACATGGGGCGTGGATTTCGTACTTCTGGATAAGGACGATAAGGTAATTGGGAATACGGTAGGCTATCGCGACCATCGTACAGACGGCATGGACGAGGAAGTATATAAGATTATCTCTCTGGAGGATCTCTATGCGAGAACCGGCATCCAGAAAGCCATTTTTAACACCATATATCAGCTGATGGCGGTGAAAAAGCAGCATCCCGAATATCTGGAGCAGGCGGAGACGCTTCTGCATGTACCGGATTATTTCCACTATCTGCTCACAGGGCAGAAAACAAATGAATATACGGAAGCGACCACGGGACAGCTTGTAAATCCAACCACAAGAGACTGGGACTATGAGCTGATCGACATGCTGGGATATCCCCGTAGGATTTTCCAGAAAATGATCATGCCGGGCACGGTGATCGGACATCTCTCTCCGGAGGTTCAGGCAGAGGTGGGATTTGACCTTGAGGTCGTTGCGCCCGCTTCCCATGATACGGGCAGCGCGGTCCTTGCCGTTCCGGCTAATGACGACGACTTTATCTACATCAGCTCCGGAACATGGTCTCTTATGGGACTGGAAAAAGAAACGCCGGACTGCTCCGTAAAGAGCTGCGAGATGAACCTGACGAATGAGGGCGGCTACGGCGGAAAGATCCGTTATCTGAAAAATATCATGGGACTGTGGATGATCCAGTCCGTGCGCCATGAAGTAAACGACAGATACAGCTTTGCGGAGATCTGCTCCATGGCGGAGGAGGAAAAGGATTTCCCCTCCAGAGTGGATGCTAACGACGAGTGCTTCCTCTCCCCGGAAAATATGACCGAGGAGGTTAAGGATTACTGCCGCAGGACAGGCCAGAAGGTCCCTGAAACAATGGGCGAAATGGCAACGGTTATCTACACCAGCCTGGCAGAGTGCTACGCGAAAACCGCCAGAGAGCTGGAGGAGATGACGGGCAGGACCTACAGCCGGATCCATGTAGTGGGCGGCGGTTCCAATGCGGGCTACTTAAATGAGCTTACCGCAAAGGCTACGGGCAAGGAAGTCCATGCGGGTCCGGGAGAGGCTACGGCTATCGGAAACATCACGGCACAGATGCTGAAGGACGGCGTATTCGGTTCCGTTGAGGAAGCGCGCGCCACCATCCATGAATCCTTCGGCATTAAGATCTACAAGCCGTGACAGGCTAAATTCTGTTATCAAATTAAGTGATAAATATATAAGGAGGAAATTAAAAATGACAATCAAAGAAAGATATGAGTATGCGAAAGCCAGATATGCAGAGATCGGCGTAGATACCGACAAGGCGATTGCTATTCTGAAAGAGGTTCCTGTTTCCCTTCATTGCTGGCAGGGCGACGACGTGATTGGCTGGGACCATGAAGGCCCTCTGACCGGAGGTATCCAGACAACCGGTAATTATCCCGGAAAAGCAAGAACTCCGGAGGAGCTTCTCGCAGATATGGACAAGGTATTTTCCCTTGCACCGGGTAAAAAGAAAGTGAACGTACATGCCTGCTACGCGATTTTTGAGAAGGGCCAGTTTGTAGACAGAGATAAGCTTGAGCCGAAGCATTTCCAGAAATGGGTGGATTTTGCGAAGGAAAGAGGTATGGGTCTTGATTTTAACCCGACCTTCTTCTCCCATCCAAAGGTAAAAGATGGCCTGACCCTTTCCAGCCCGGATGAGGAGACCAGGAAATTCTGGATCGAGCATGGGAAAGCCTGCATCCGCATTTCCCAGTATTTTGCAGAGCAGACAGGCGTTCCCTGCGTCATGAATATCTGGACGGGCGACGGCTTCAAGGATGTTCCGGGCGACAGGATGGGCCCGAGAATGCGTTATAAAGAGTCTATTGAGGAGATCCTTTCCGAGCCTTACGATTTTAATCTGGTGAAACCCTGCGTAGAGTCCAAGGTGTTTGGTATCGGCGTAGAGGCTTATACAACAGGAAGCGCAGAGTTTACGCTGTCCTTCGCGGCTGAGCACAAGGACAAATGTCTTCCTCTGATGGATAACGGACATTATCATCCTACTGAGGTGGTATCCGATAAGATCCCGGCTCTGCTGTGCTTCTTCCCGGAGCTTGCGCTTCATGTAACACGCGGTATCCGCTGGGATTCCGATCATGTAGTTGTTCTGGATGACGAGACAAAGGAGATCGCAAAGGAGATCGTCCGCAATGATGCCCTGAACCGCGTATATATCGCCCTTGATTATTTCGATGCAAGCATCAACCGTGTATCTGCATGGACAAACGGCCTGAGAAACATGGAAAAGGCTCTTCTGTACGCGCTGCTTCAGCCGAATGCGGAGCTGAAGGCTCTTCAGGATGCAAATAACATGACCAAGCTTATGACTGTTCAGGAAGAGGTCAAGACTTATCCGTTCGGAGAGGTTTGGGATTATTTCTGTGAGGTTTGCGGAGCGCCGGTTGGTATGAAGTGGTTCGAGGAAGTTGAGAAATATGAGGCTGAGGTTCAGTCTAAGAGAGTGTAATCAATCACCTTCTAACTTATTTTTATACACATGTTCAGGAAAACGGGATGAGACCGAAAGGTCCCATCCCGTTTTCGATTGGGGGGAAGGAAGCTTTATTTTCCGTTACCCCTCCGCCCCTGGCCATGATAATCCGGAAGGAGCCTTTTGCAGAAACCGGCGCGGCTTTTCAACGCAAACCTGTGCAGATTTTCGCATTTTGCTGCGCCGCTTATGGATCGCTGCCTTGGCAAACTCGCGGCCTGACGCGATCAAATGGTAAGCAGCACAATTTCGCAGCCTCGTGAAGAAGCTGTTACAGACGCCCGGAACAGTCAGACAGCGCTGAATTGCGGTCCGTCCGTTGTTTGAGCGAAGCGAGTTCGGAAGAGGACCGCAAGAATCAAACAGCGCTGTCCTGTTCCGCCGGCGCCTGTTAAGCTTATGAGCGGCTGCTGAAATTGTGGTGCTTACCAATTTGACGCGCAGGCGCTCAGACAGTGCCCGGCAGCGATCGCTATGCTCGCAAAATATACGAAAATCTGCAAGTGATTTGCTTATGAAAAAGCGGCGCCGGTTTCTGCGCAAATGAACCAGTGCATAATTATCATGGCCAGGGGCGGAGGGGTAACGGTAATAAAGCGGTCAGTAGTATTTTCTGTATTCACTGGGGGTCATATGCTGAAGCTTTTCAAAATTCCTGGTGAAGGTCAGCACATTTTTATAGCCCACGGAGTTTGCCACCGCTGTAATAGAAAGCTTGGAGTAGCTTAAAAGATCCCTGGCCTTGGAGATCCGGTACTCGGTGACGTACTGATGCAGCGTGACGCCCATGTACTCCTTGAACATTTTGCAGAAATAAAACTTGGAAAAGCCAATATTACTGCAAATAGTATCAATATCCATATTATCCTTATAATTTTTCTCAATATAACTGATAGCCATATTGATAGCGGTATCCTGAGTGGGAAACATATTTTTGGCAGCCAGAATATCCGTGGAAATCTTATACAGATTAAAAAAAAGCTGATAGATCAGCATACCGGCTTCAAGCTGGGCCATAAGGGGATCCTCCTTAAAATCAATAGCAAGAAGAGAAAGGAAAAAATCGGAGATGTTGTTATACTGGCTGGAACGGTAAATGCAGTTATTGGTGCGGACAAGATTATAAAACTGCTGGGCGTGCCTGCCGCTGATCACGATATAAATATAGCTTTCCCTGCGCATGCGGGGCTGGACGAAGAGCAGGGGGGTATTGCATGCGGACAGAATAATATCGTGGGGCATAACCAGATATTTTTTATCATATTTGGTAAAGCTCATGTTCGCCATGGAATAAATGATCAGATAGTCGGAATAATTATTGGAGTTGCCTCTGGAAAACCTGGAGTCATTTATATAACCCAGCTCTTTTACATAAAAAGGAAGGGTGGTCACCTTATTATCCGTACTATTTGATATCTCTACAGCCTTGCCGGGAAAAAACTTTTTGAGCAAATTCATGAAATCCGAACCCCTTTGTCAAAACGTATTTGTGCAAAATGCCATTTGGAAAAAAACGAAAAAAAACCTGCTTGATAAAAATTGCGCTTTGATTATATCATATTTTGCAAAACATGGCAATTATTTATGAAAAAGCAAGAAATGAATATCGAAAGACAAATTTTGATATTGAAATAAGATGCTTAATTGTTGCATAATGTTGCTACAGGAAGTTCTGCAGGAAATTCAGAAAACAAAAACGGAAGGGAAAGGAGAGCAACATTTACATGGGCGATTATATCTTGGAACTGAAAGATGTCGTGAAAACCTTCGGCGGCGTACGCGCTCTGAACGGAGTACACTTTCAGTTAAAAAAAGGTGAGATTCACGCTCTGATGGGAGAAAACGGAGCAGGAAAATCCACTTTCATCAAAGTCATTACCGGCGTGCATCAGCCGGACAGCGGCATCATGCTGCTGGAAGGCGAGAAGGTTACGTTCCGTAATACCGCTGATTCAGCAAAAATGGGTATTGCGGCTATTTATCAGCACGTTACCTCATTTCCGGATCTGACGGTGACGGAAAATATTTTCATGGGCCAGGAGATAAAAAACAAATTTGGCATCTATGACTGGAAGACCATGCGGAAGAGGGCAAAGGAGCTGATCGAGCCCCTGAGCAAGGAGATCGATGTTAATAAGCCGATGGGCAATCTTTCTGTTGCGGCGCAGCAGCTGGTAGAGATCGCGAAGGCGCTTTCCCGTGATGCGCGTATCCTTATCATGGATGAGCCGACAGCATCTCTTACCCGGAACGAGTGTCTCCAGCTTTATAAGATCGCGAAGGATCTTCGGGATAAGGGCGTATCCATTATCTTCATTACACACAGGTTTGAGGATATGTATGAGCTGGCCAGCCGCGTCACGGTATTCCGTGATTCCACCTATGTAGGCACATGGGATGTGGACGGAATCACAAATACTGATCTGGTCAAGGCTATGGTCGGACGTGAGCTGACTGCCATGTATCCGGAAAAGACGGCTAAAATCGGCGACGTGGTCCTGGAAGTGGACAACATCTCCAAAGAGGGATATTTCAAGAACGTATCCTTTAACGTGCGCCGGGGAGAAATACTGGCGCTGACCGGCCTGGTAGGCGCGGGACGTACCGAGGTATGTCAGAATATTTACGGCATTATGACTCCTGACTCCGGCTCTATCCGCCTGGAGGGCAGGGAAGTACATATTAAGAGTCCCATCGACGCATTGAAGCTCGGTATCGGTCTTCTTCCGGAGAACAGGCAGACACAGGGGCTGGTCAATGAGCTTCCGATCTATCAGAATGTTTCCTCCGCGACGATGAAGCAGTTTGTAAAGAACGGACAGCTTGATGAAGATGCGGAGATGGAAAACGCAATTAAGCTGTGCAAGAAGATCCAGCTGAAGGCCAATGATATCACGGCGCCGCCCTCCTCTCTGTCAGGCGGTAACCAGCAGAAGGTCGTAGTCGCGAAGATGCTGAGCTCCGAGCAGAAGGTTCTTATTATGGACGAGCCTACCAAGGGTATCGACGTAGGCGCAAAATATTCTATTTATGAGATCATGAATGACCTGGCCTGCAGGGGCTATGCCATCATTATGGTATCCTCCGAGATGCCGGAGGTTCTTGGCGTCGCCGACCGTATCGTCGTTATGAAGAGCGGACGTGTGACCGGAGAATTCTCAGATGTAGCGGGTACCACACAGGAAATGATCCTGGAGGCATCACTGAAAGAAAAAGGAGGAGATAAATAATGAAAAACCTGCTGAAATCAAGAAATACTGGTTTGATTATCGTGCTGATCCTTCTGCTTGCCGTTGCCCGTGTGGTCACACCGGGTATGTTTACGGTGAGCTCTATCATCAACATGCTTCAGAATAACTGTGTTTACGCATTATTGGCTGTTGGAGAAATGGTGGTTATCCTCACCGGCAGTATCGATATTTCCATCGCCTCCCAGCTTGCCTTCGTGGGAATCGTGACAACCAGCCTTTCCTGTGATAATCCGGGCATCCCCGGCTTTGTATGGGTGCTGGTCGCTCTGGCGCTCGGCGCACTGTGCGGCGCGCTGAACGGCTTCCTGGTAGGTTATCTGCACATGGTTCCCATGATCTGTACGCTGGGTACGATGTATATTTTCCGCGGACTTGCCTTTGTGGTTTCCGGCGGACAGTGGTGGTTTGCGGCTCATTATCTGGACAGCTACCGCTTCTGGGCGATCCATCGTGTGGCGGGCATTCCGCTTCTTATGATCATTGTAATTGTTATCATGGTAGTTGTGGGGCTTTTCCTGAGCTATACGGCTCCGGGAAGAAGGATCTACGCGATCGGTACCAGCCGTGAGTCCTCGGAGGTTGCAGGTATCAGAGAGGGCAAAGTCATCTTCTATTCCTACATTATCTGCGGTATGCTTGCGGGCCTTGCAGGAATGATGTACACCGCAAACTATGCCGGCGGTTACTACGGCATGGGCGAGAGCTTTGAGATGACCGCCATCGCGATCTGCGTACTGGGCGGCGTATCGATCAACGGCGGCAAGGGCCGTATGGACGGCGTTGCCATTGGCGTGCTGATTATGGCAGTCGTTACTTACTTCATCAGTATGATTCCTGGTATGAGTGTCTGGCAGAAGGCGCTTCAGGGAGGCATCATTATTGTTGCGGTAGCAATCAACTATTTCACGGAGCGTTCCGCTGAGAAACAGGCTCTGAAAGAAAGGGGTGCTTTGATCTAATGCCAGGCAGTAATTATGATAGAGACCTTACGGTCAAGGAAGGCTTTAAATTATCAAAATTCCTCATTAAATGGGAAATGATTCTTGTTTATATACTGATAGCGCTGAATCTGATTCTGGCGATATTCCGGACAGATCTTTACTTTACCCAGGGAACGATCCAGTCCATTATCAATTCCGGCCTGGACGTATCTCCGATGGTTCTCGGTATGGTATTCGTTCTTCTTCTGGGCGATATCGATGTCTCTGTGGCTGCTGAGATGATCCTGGGCGGAACGATTACGGGTCTTATGATGGACGCGGGTGTTCCGTGGCTGATCTGCGTGATCTGCGGTATTATTGTCTGCATGATCTGCGGCGCGTTCAACGGCTTCTGCGTGGCATTCCTGAAGATGCCTGCAGTTATTACCACGATCTCCACATCCATGCTGTTCCGTGGTATCGTAGAGATCATTCTGGGAGAAAATTCCCTGAAGAACTTCCCGAAATGGTACAATGCCCTCGGATGGAAGAATATCGGCGGGATCATCCCCATTACCATGATACTGTTCCTGATCATGGGCGTGATCTTCATTTTCATCCTGCACAAAACCACCTTCGGGCGTAAGGTGTACATTGTGGGAAACAATCCCACATGTGCGGAGTATTCAGGCATCAGTGTAAAGGCTATAAAGATGGAGGTGTTTATCCTCATGGGCTTTATGGCGGGCATCGGTTCCATCTTCTTCATCGGGCGTATGGGCGGCGGCGTTTCCTCCTCCATGGGTACCGGCTATGAGATGACGGCGATTGCCTGTGCCGTTCTGGGCGGTGTTTCCACCAACGGCGGCAAAGGAAAAATGTATGGCCCGATCATCGCCACATTTATCATGGCGTTTCTGACTTATACGCTGGGCCTTCTGGGCGTTGACCCCAACACCAAGAAGATCTTCACCGGCGTGATCCTGATCGTAACCATCCTGATCTCCACAGTCAATAAGCAGATGATCAAGGATGCAAAGCTTCGCCTGTTCTATCATAACAATAAGAACATCGAAGCCATTAATGACAGGACTGCGGAGGCAGTGAAAGAAATGAAGAAGCAGATCAAAGAGCTTCAGAAGGGCAATGCCTCCGATAAGGATGCGCAGATCCGGAAGCTCAATGAAAAGATCGAGGCTGCCAGGAAGGAATGTGCTGAGAAGTCTGCAAAATGGTGGGCGGAGCAGCAGGAGGATGCCAGGAAGGCAAAGGAGCGCTTCGAGAAGGGCTGATTATTTCGAATATAAACGCAAGTTTATATATAATTAAAATTATCTCACAAGGAGGAAAAGAAATGAAAAATTTAAAAAAGGCAATCGCACTTGGTATTGCTGCTGCAGTTGTTGGAACCACAGGGGCATCTGCAGTAATGGCAGCCGGCGACACAACTGAAGTGGCAGGCTCCCACGTATTTATGTTCAAGTCCGTAGGTAACGCTTTCGGCGTTATCATGTACGATGGCTTCTCCAGCTACATGGAGCAGGTTGGCGAAAACTGCATCGAGAAATCTCCCGCAGAGACAACCGTAGCCGCACAGGTACAGCTTCTTGACGAGGCTATTACCCAGGGATGCAAATCCATCTCTATCTCCACAAATAGTGATACAGGCTTTGACGAAGTATTCGCAAAAGCTCAGGAAGCCGGTATCCCGATCGTATCCGTGGATTCCTCTGCATCCGCAGACTATCGTATAACTCATAACAATCAGGCTTCTTCAGCAGATATCGGAGCTATGCAGGTTCGTGCCGCAGTTATGATCGAGCTGGGCGTACCGTTTGATCCGGAGGATTCCGATATGGATGAAACGGTTGAGAATGCTCTTGCTGATTACGATGGCGATGAGATCCACATCGGCGTTCTTTCCGCAGGTATCGACACTCCTGTACAGAACGGCTGGATCGCTGAGATGGAAAATGAGCTGTCAAAAGACATCTATGCCGGCAAGGTAAGCCCGGAGCTTGACAAGAAATATGGTGATGACGAGTTCACAAAATCTACTACACAGGCGCAGGCATTCCTGGCTGAGAACAAGGTAGACGTTATCATTTCCCCGACCACAGTTGGTATCGCTGCAGCCGGTGAGGTTCTCACACAGGCTCAGTCCGACATCAAGCTGACAGGTCTTGGATTACCGTCCGAGATGTCTCCGTATATGCCGTCATCCGCTGACGATGATGAGTTCTCCTTCGTTTGCCCGTACATGATGCTGTGGGATGTATCTCATCTTGGCGCTTCTACGGCAGCTATCCAGATGGCAGTTCAGAACGATGGATTTGACGGTTCTATAGGCTCTACCGTAACTATGGAAGCATGGGGCGACTATGATGAAGAAACCTTTACCGCTGAAGACAATGGCGACGGCGGCACAGGCGTTCTGACCGGTATTCCGTATGTATTCTACAAAGACAACATGGCTGATTGGGTTGACAAACTCTGATTCAAATTAATCAGGATGGAATAGATTCCACAAGTCAGGTTATCGGCGCCTGCCCTGAAACGGGCAGGCGCTTTTTATGATAACAGGAAAGCAAGAACTTTCCTGCTATCATAAAAAGCGCTCCGCGCAGGATCGCACTGCGGCAGATAGGAATTATGTCGCTGATGCGATCCGCCGAAGGCATTTTTTATGAAGGAAGAATGTTCACACAATCTACATACATATATGGTAAAATCAGCTTCAGCTTGAAGCATGAAGGAGGAAAATACCTTGATCGAGGTCAGACATCTGGTAAAAAAATATGGTGATCACTGTGCTGTGGACGATCTGACTTTCCAGCTGGAGAGCGGCAGAATCTACGGATTGTTGGGTCCTAACGGCGCTGGGAAGTCCACCACCATGAATATCATGACAGGGTACATCGCATCTACCTCGGGAGATGTGATAATCAACGGGCATAATATACTGGAGGAGCCGGAGGAGGCAAAAAAATGCATCGGCTACCTGCCGGAGATCCCGCCTCTGTATGTAGATATGACTGTGATGGAGTATCTGACGACTGTAGCGGAGCTGAAGAAGATCCCGAAAGCTGAGAGGGACGCTATGCTGGAGGAGATCATGAACACGGTGAAGGTCACAGATATGAAAAACCGGCTGATAAAAAATCTGTCCAAGGGCTATAAGCAGCGCGTGGGGATCGCTCAGGCGCTGGTCGGTTACCCGGAGATCCTGATTCTGGATGAACCTACCGTGGGTCTTGACCCAAAGCAGATCATTGAGATCCGGGATCTGGTGAAATCTCTGGGCAAAACACATACCGTGATCCTCAGCTCCCATATTCTTACGGAGATCAGCGCTGTGTGCGATTATGTGCTGATCATCAGCAAAGGGAAGCTGGCTGCCAGCGATTATACGGCAAATTTAGGCAGCATGTTCAAAGGGATCACCAGACTGGAGCTGACCGTGGAGGGCAGCGAGACAGAAATAAAGAAGGTTCTGGAAGGCTTCCGTGGAGCGGAGCTGACAGAATTCCGTCCGGCGAGGGAGGATCCCGGCGCCTGGGATCTGGAGCTCCAGATGAGCCGGACTGCGGATATACGAAAAGAACTGTTTTATTCCTTTGCCCGGGCGGAATGCCCCGTGCTGGAGCTTCACAGGGCAAATGCTTCACTGGAGGATATTTTCCTGGAGCTGACCGGCTCCGGTGAGAAAGAGACGCGGCAGGCTGCTGGGGCCGGGGAGGAGGACTCGATATGACAGGGGTATATAAAAAAGAGATGCGGAGCTACCGTACTACGATGCTGGGATATGTATTTATCGCATTTATTCTGGCGGTGGTCGGGCTGTATTTTTCATACATCAATCTGAATCTTTCTTCACCGGATTTTTCCGGAGTTCTGGACAGTATCAGATTTGTATTTCTGGTATTTGTACCCATTATCACCATGCGGGTGATGGCTGAGGAGCGCAGGCAGCGCACGGACCAGCTCCTGCTTACGCTGCCTCTTAAGGTCAGCGACATTGTGGGAGGCAAGTATCTGGCGCTTGTGACCTTGTATGCCATCCCTGTGGCGATCATATGCTTTTATCCGCTGATCATGGCGCAGAACGGCACGGTGAATCTCCCGGCGGCCTATTTGTCCATATTGGGATTTTTCCTCCTGGGCTGCGCAGACATGGCCATCGGGCTGTTTCTTTCTTCTCTGACGGATAATCCGGTGATCGCCGCAGTCATGAGCTTTGGGGCGCTTCTACTGTGCCATCTGATGGACAGCATATCCAAAATGGTGCCAAATACGGCAAAAGCCTCCTTTGCTGCCTTTGCTGTGGTGATCCTGCTTCTGGCGGCGGCGGTCTATCATATGATACAGAATATAAAAATCACTCTTGGAGCCGCCGTGGCTGCGGAGGGAGTTCTTACGGTACTGTTTCTGGCTGACCGTCAGCTTTTTGAAGGCGCCTTTCAGAAGATTCTTTCTGTCTTTTATATGAACGGACGTCTCGACGGATTTTTCAGCGGGATACTGGACATTACCGGCATTGTATATTATCTCAGCATTATTCTGGCAGCCCTGTTTCTGACGGGACAGACGATCCGAAAGAGACGCTGGAGCTAAGGAGGGGCTTAAGATGAACGAAAAGAATAAAAAGAACCTGAGCCATGGCTCATACAGCATTCTCCTTACGGTGATCGTTGTGGCGGCGGCGGTGATCATCAACATGATCGCAGGACGGCTTCCCTCGCGGATTACCCAGATCGATTTCAGCACGGCCCGGCTTTATACGCTCACGGATACCACGAAGAATTTCCTGGATCAGCTTACGGATGACGTGACGCTTCACTATATCTGTGAGGGCGGCGAGGAGGACGATACCGTGCAGAAGCTTTTGGAACGCTATGCGGAGTACTCATCCCACGTCACCGTACAGCAGGTGGATCCGGCTCTGTATCCCGCATTCACCCGGCAGTATACGGAGGATGCCCTGGATAATAACAGTGTGATCGCCGTATGCGGCGAACTGAGCAGAGTGGTGCCGGCGGACAGCATGTATGCGGTGGGATATAATTATCAGACAAACAGCTATGTTAAGGGCGGCTTTGACGGAGAGGGACGTGTGACCAGCGCCATCGACTATGTGACCTCCGGTGATATTCCGATCCTCTATGCGATCTCCAGCAAAGGAGAAGGGGCTTTAGGAAGCTCGTTTCTGGATGCCATCACAAAAAATAACATCGATGTACAGGAATTAAATCTGCTCTCGGCGGGAGAAATACCAGATGATGCGGCGGCGATCCTTATCAATGCGCCCGGGCAGGATTATTCGGCCCAGGAGGCGGAGGCCATCATTGCTTATCTGGAAAAGGGCGGGAAAGCATTGATCCTGTCAAATTATTCGGAGACGGAGATGCCTAATTTTGATTCGATCCTGTCAAACTATGGCGTGGAGCGGGGAAAGGGGATTATTCTGGAGGGAGATTCCGGCAGCTATATGACGTATCAGTACTGCCTGATTCCCACTGTGAATTATTCGGATATCACGGCGGATATGACGGAAAATACCTATCTTCTGCTGCCTATGAGCCAGAGCATCCGGGCGACGGACACATACCGGGATTCCATTTCCATGGCGTCTCTGCTCATCACGTCGGGTGCATCCTATGAAAAAACAGATGTGCTGAACATGACCACCTCCGAGATGGAGGCGGGGGACGAGCCGGGCCCCTTCAACATCGGTATGCTCATCCAGGAGGATATTGACAATGACGACGAGGAGGAAACGGAGATCGTATATTTCAGCAGCGGCTATCTGATGGACGAGGATTATAACCAGAACGTATCCGGCGGAAATGCCCGGCTGATCGGAAATGCGGCGGCGTACCTCTGTGAAGGGGAGGATTCCTCTCTGGCGGTACCGGTGAAGAATCTGACGGTTCCTTATCTTACGATGACGGACTTTACCGCGAACTTCTGGACAGTGATCTGTGTATTTGCGATTCCGGCAGTATTCGTTCTGGCCGGCCTGGCTACCTGGCTTAAGAGGAGAAAAGGCTGATGACAAAGAAAAATATACGGACGCTTATAATCGGCGCCGTCGTGGTCGCTCTTTTCGCGTTGCTTTATTTTGGGGTGACCCTTTATACGACATATTCGGAAAAAAAGCAGTTTGAAACGGAGAAAAAGCAGGCGGAGGATGCCGTTGTGGTATCTCTGGATACGGATAAGGTGAACAGGATCGCTTTCACGGGAACGGAGGGAGAGATCGTTTTTACCTGTGAGGATGGTGTCTGGGGAAGTCCGGATGATCCGGCATTTCAGATGAATTCCGCCCGGCTGAATCTGATGCTGGGGGATTTCCGGGCGCTGACTGCCGAGCGTACCCTTACCGGAGTGACCGATCTGGAGCAATACGGGCTGGGAGACGACGCTTCGACAGTGACAGTGACTGACGGGGAGGGGAAGGAGACCTCCCTCTATACAGGAATCCGCAATTCCAGCAATCAATGGCTGTATTTTCAGACGGAAAAGGATTCGGATACAGTATATATGACGGCTACGGCTCTGGACGAGCATTTTTCCGGTACCCTGAAGGACTATGCGGCGTACGAAAGGTTTCCGGAAATAGATCCCGCGTCTATGCGTGTATTTAAGGTGGAAAAGGCTGAGCCGTATCTTCTGGATATGCCGGGAGACGATAACTGTACGGTGACGGACGGCGAGGGAAATACCCAGCGCGCAAATCTGAATCTGGTAGGCGCCATGCAGGAAAATCTTTCCAGGGTGGTCTGGGTGAAGAATGTGGAATATAACTGCGGGGATTTCGGAGCTTATGGTCTGGAGGAGCCCGCCGCGGAGATCGGGATCACCTATGAGACGGACGACGGGACTGAGACCATTACGCTCTGTGTGGGCGATCAGGATGAGAGCGGAAATTATTATGTGCGCCTGAATGATTCCCCGGAGGTACATACGGTGCGGCAGGAATATCTGAAGGATTTTGTGGAGAATAAGGCGTCCGGCTTCTGGAGCCTTACATACAGCTTTGTATCCATTGGAGATCTGGAAGCCCTGGAGGTGACCATGGGAACTGAAACGCACAGGATGGAGCGCGCGGAGGTTGCTTCGGACAGCTCGTGGACGGTAGACGGGAAAAGCGTTGAGAAAGAATTGTTCAATGATTTCTATTATGCCTGCGTCAGCGTCACTGCCCAGGAAAGACTGGAGGAAGTGCCTCAGATGGAGGGGGACCCCGCCCTGGAGCTTCATTATTATCTTACGGATGGAACGGAAAAGAGCATTTGTTATTATGAATATGACCAGAATTTTTATACGGTGATCTACGATGGGGGAACCAAGGCGGCGCATACCAATAAGCTCTATGTGAACACGATGCTGGAAAACATGGAGATTATGGTGGAAGCGTTACAGTGAAAGGCCGGGAGAAACGATTATGCAGCAGAAATTACTGGATTATTTGTGCAAAATTACAGAAGAAGAGCAGCGCATTCTGGACGGCGGCGCGGAGGTGGACAGGGATCTCTATACCTCCGGCAGGGATTTTATTGTGGACAGCGGTAAAATGCTTAAGGAGGGAAAGCTGATCGCAGTGCGGACGCACACCAGATTTATCCATTTTCCCGTACACAGGCACAATTATATCGAAGTGCTTTACGTGTGTGAGGGAAACATTATTAATATCATTGATGGAAAGCAGGTGGCGGTAGGCAAAGGGGAGCTTCTGTTTCTCAACCAGTTTACGCCCCATGAGATACTTCCTGCCGGTGAAAACGATATTGCCATCAATTTTATGGTGCTTCCGGAGTTTTTTGACGTGGCGTATACCATGGCGGGAAGCGATAATGTGCTGGCGGATTTTCTGGTGAATGTACTCCGGCGGGATGAGGAGCGGGGCCAGTATCTTTATTTCAAGGTATCGGAGGTGCTGCAGATTCAAAATCTTCTGGAAAATATGATTTATTCTCTTGTTACGGGGAAGGGGGAGGATAACCGGATCAATCAGACCACAATGGGACTGATCTTCCTTTATCTTCTGGATTCCGTACAGTATGTGGAGATGCGTCTTCCCACTCAGTATGAAAATATGATCACGATGACAACGCTGGATTATATCGAGCAGCAGTACAAAACGGCCACCCTGACGGAGCTGTGCGGAGAGCTTCATCTGCCTATGCATATGCTCAGCAAAATGATCAAAAAATCCACGGGCTTTAATTTTAAGGAGCTGCTTCAGCGGAAGCGTCTGAATAAAGCGGTGGAGCTGATGTGTGAAACGGATCTTCCCATTGCGGATATCATAGCGGCTGTGGGATATGAGAACAACAGCTATTTCCACAGAGTTTTCAAGGAACGGTATCATATGACGCCAAGGGTGTTTCGCCTGGAAAACAGCCGGAAAAACCGTGTGCGTTTATAAAAACAGGCGCAAAACAAAATCTGTAAAAAGCCCCTTTTACGGCAAAAGGGGCTTTTTACAGATTTTACTTTTAATCATTGGCAGATGACGGAAAAGAACCCGCCGGAAGATTATGCAGACAGAATGCAAAGAAGGATGCACTGCAAAGAAAAGCAATAGTTTCTTTTATGTTTTATACATTCGTATTTACAGTAAAATCCGTATTTATTATAGCATAAAACAAATTTATTGAAAATATTTCAAAATGCACAAAAATATGCAAAAATATTTTGTAGTAATTACTTT
>CAZGTY010000002.1:57669-90273 GCA_964528895.1 uncultured Blautia sp.
GAAAATATTTCAAAATGCACAAAAATATGCAAAAATATTTTGTAGTAATTACTTTTTTTGATTTCCAAGTTGACCGGAACGAAAAGCAATGCTAAACTTATTATATTGATTATCAAAATAAATCCGAGGAGAAATTTTTTATGAAAAGTGTTGGAATCGTCACGGACAGTCATGCGGGGATCACTCCGGAGGAAGCAAAGAAGCTGGGAATCCGGGTGCTTTCCGTTCCTTTTTATATTGATGAAAAATGCTATTATGAAGACATTACGCTTACCAGGGAGGTACTGTTTAAAAGAATGGAGGAGGGAGCCGAGGTTTCCACATCCCAGCCGGCTCCGGCGGACCTTATGCGGCTGTGGGACGAGGCTCTTGAGGAATATGAACAGATTCTGCATATGCCTCTGAGCAGCGGCCTCAGCGGTTCCTATATGACTGCGGCGGCCATGGCGCGGCAGGATAAATATGAGGGCAGGGTGCTGGTGATCGATAACGGGCGGATCTCAGTTCCCCTGCACAGATCGGTGCTTGATGCGGCGGAATTGATAGAGGAAGGCTATTCTGCCGATGAGATTCAAAAGACGCTGGAAAGGGGAAGAGAAGAGTTTTCCATCTATCTGGCTGTGGACACGCTGGAATATCTGAAAAAGGGGGGACGTATCACCCCGGCGGCAGCGGCGGTAGGGGCCGTTTTACATATTAAACCGGTTCTGCGACTGGATGTGGGAAAGCTGAACAGCTTTAAGAAATGCCGCGGCCTGCAGAAGGCGAAAAAAATCATGATCGAAGCTTTAAAAGAAGATATGGAAACCCGGTTCAAAGACTGGTATGATAGGGGAAAGATATATTTAATGGCGGCCGGCAGCGCATCGCGGGAAGAAACCGGGAAATGGATACGGGAGATCGGGGAAGCATTTTCCGGAATGGATATCATGTATAATGATCTGACGCTGGGAATCTGCTGTCACACGGGACCGGGAGCCCTGGGGATCGGATGCTCCTTAAGACCGGAACGCCCGTAGGATCATGGGATCGAATAATTCCAAAAGGGGATTTTTATGAAAACAATTTTAAAAGGCGGAAGTGTTTACGTAAATCACAGCTTTCAGGAGAAGGATCTGTTGATGGAGGACGGGAAGATCATCTGTGTGGGCGAGGATCTGGCAGATGATTCCGCAGAGGTGGTCAGGGTGGATGGCCTCAGAGTCGTTCCGGGTTTCCTTGATATTCACACCCATGGTTCCGCAGGTGTGGATGTGAATGCGGCTGCGGCGGAGGACTATGAAAAAATATGCCGTTTTCAGGCTACTCAGGGCACTACAGGCTGGCTTTGTTCCATTCTGACAGATACCAGGGAGCAGACCCTGCGGAGCATCGGCCAGTTTAAAAAATGGCAGGAATCGGAGCACCGGGGGGCTGCCCTGATGGGGATCCACCTCGAGGGTCCGTTTTTGGCAAAGGAATATAAGGGAGCTATGCCGGAGTATCTTCTGCGTATGCCGGATGTGGAGCTTATAAAGGAGTACCAGCAGGCCGCGGGAGGGGATATCCGCTACATAACCATCTCCCCGGAGCTGGATGGCGCAGCTGAGGCGATTCCCGGCCTTATGGATCTGGGAATCGTGGTGGCTATCGGCCATTCCGGAGCGGATTATGCTGCGGCGAGAAAGGCTATTGACGCGGGGGCGGCCGCATCCACACACACGGGCAACGCCATGAGGCTTCTGCATCAGCATGAGCCCGCGATTTGGGGCGCTGTTCTGGAAGATGACAATGTATACTGTGAAATGATCTGTGATGGAAGACATCTTCATCCGGGGACTGTCCGCCTGATCATCAAGACAAAGGGTCTGGACAGAGTGGTGGCTGTCACGGACTCCATCATGGCTGCAGGTCTGCCCGACGGAAATTATAAGCTTGGCGTCAACGATGTGGTGGTAAAGGACGGAGATGCCAGACTGGCCAACGGCGGGGCAAGAGCCGGGAGCACTCTCACCACCGGACAGGCCCTTAAGAACCTTCTGGCGTTTACAGGGCGTCCGCTGGAGGAGATACTTCCTGTGCTCACGGAGAATCCTGCGAAGCTGATCGGAGTGTTTGACCGCGTCGGATCCATCGAAGAAGGAAAGGATGCGGATCTGGTGGTCCTGGATAAGGACTGCAGCGTATGCAGGACCTTTGTAAAGGGCTGCCTTTGTTACAAAGCAGATGTGTAAAGGGCCTAATCGTGATAAAGGGCCAGACGGTTGATCTGAGCGGCGCTGTAACCTGCGCCGAAGCCATTGTCGATATTCACTACGGTGATACCCTCCGCACAGGAGTTCAGCATGGTGAGAAGTGCGGAAAGGCCGTGGAAGCTGGCTCCATAGCCCACGGAGGTAGGTACTGCGATGACGGGCTTGTCCACCAGACCGGCCACAACGCCGCCCAGGGCTCCTTCCATACCGGCCACCGCGATGACACAGTTTGCCAGCCGCAGCTCTTTGGTTTTTGACAAAAGGCGGTGGATACCAGCAACGCCCACATCATAGATACGATCGACCTTAGCGCCGAGGAATTCTGCTGTAAGAGCGGCTTCCTCGGCTACTTTTATGTCGGAGGTGCCCCCTGTGCAGACAGCGATGCGGCCCTCCTGCTTTACCGGAGAGACGATCACCTTCAAAATACCGGAGACAGGGTCGTATTCCGCCTCGGGAATGGCTGCCTTAAGGGCCTCCGCCTGCTCAAGGCTGGCTCTGGTTCCCAGAACGTTCGAGCCCTTTTTGTAAAAGCTCTTATATATTTTTACCATGTGTTCGCTGGTCTTGCCTGCGCAGTAGATCACCTCTCCGTAGTGCTTGCGGAGTTTCCGGTGGTGATCCAGCTTGGCAAAGCCCAGATCTTCATAGGGAAGAGATTTCAGATGTTCCTTTGCCGTTTCTATATCCATTTCTCCGGATTGTACCAGAGAAAGCAGTTTTTCCAGATCCATAGCAGTATTCTCCTTTTTCCGCTTTTGCCATCTTTGATACAGGATTGCTTCGCACTATGTGCTCCCGCAATCCTCAAAACATTCATAATCCGCTCATTTTTCTGCGAAAAATGGCTGCTTATTCATGGTTTGGCGGGCCCCGGGTTCAAAAACCCTCTCGCAGGCAGGCCTGCATGGGATTTTCGACCTTTTGACCCTGGTATTATGTGCATTAGTATAGCATTTTGCGGAAAAAGATGCAACGGAGCGGGGGTTATACGAAATTGTGTTTTTTCTTGCATTTTTATGCATAGTACGGTAATATTGTTAAACAAATGGAGGGATGAAGATGACAGATGGAGAAATGATGATCCTGGATGATATGGAGGATTTAAAAACAGATGTACGGCTTTTGCAGAAGGAGCTTCTGAAAAATCAGCATATTGATCCGAACCTTTATATCGAATATGACGTAAAACGCGGGCTTCGTGATTCTGCCGGAAAGGGCGTTCTTACTGGCCTGACCGAAATATCCGATGTGGTGGCGTATAATCTGATAAACGGACGGCAGATCCCGTCAGAGGGACGTCTGTATTATCAGGGAGTGGACGTACAGGATCTGGTCCGGGGGCTGAACGGCAGGAAGTTCGGCTTTGAGGAAACCATTTATCTGCTCATGTTCGGCAGACTGCCGGGGAAAAAGGAACTGGATACATTTATCAATATCATGACTTCGCTGGAGTGCCTGAGCGGCCGTTTTGTGCGTGACGTAGTGATGAAAGCGTCCAGTGAAAATATTATGAATGCCATGCAGCGCTGTGTGCTGACTCTCTATACATATGACCCCAGGGCGGAGGATATTTCTCCGGAGAATGTTCTGCGCCAGTCCCTTGAGCTGATCGCAAAGATGCCTATGATCGCGGTGTATTCCTATCATGCATACCGCCATTTCCGCAAGGATGATACTCTATTGATCCGGAATCCGAAAAAGGAGCTTTCCCTGGCGGAAAATATTCTTTTGATGCTTCGTCCCGACGGAGAGTATACGGAGCTGGAGGCAAAGGTTCTGGATATTGCCTTGATCCTTCATGCGGAGCACGGCGGCGGAAATAACTCCACCTTTACCACTCATGTGGTGAGCTCCTCGGGGACGGACACCTATTCCTCTACGGCGGCGTCCATCGGCTCGCTGAAGGGACCGCGGCACGGTGGTGCGAACCTGAAGGTTCAGAATATGTTTACGGATATTAAGGCGAATGTGAAGGACTGGGCGGATGAAAGGGAGGTGACCGCATATCTGCAGAGGATTTTAAATAAAGAGGCGTTCGATCACGCGGGTCTGATCTATGGTATGGGTCATGCGGTTTACACCTTATCCGACCCCAGAGAGATCATTCTGAAAAAATTTGCAAAGAAGCTGGCGGAGGAAAAGGGCATGATGGAAGAATTTGCCCTGTACGAGCTGGTGGAGCGTGTGGCCGGACGTGTGATTATGGAGCATAGGAAGCTGTTTAAGAATGTATGTGCAAATGTGGATTTTTACAGCGGCTTTGTGTATTCCATGCTGGATATTCCGGAGGAGCTGTTCACACCGATCTTTGCCATTGCCCGTATGCCGGGCTGGTGCGCTCACCGTCTGGAGGAACTGATCAATGCGGGAAAGATCATCCGTCCTGCATATAAATACGTAGGAACACATATTGATTTTATTCCCTTTGAGGAGAGATAAAGCGTTAAATGAAAAGAAAAGGCCGGGCCTCCTTGTTTTTGGGGGCCGGGCCTTTTTTCCGCCGTAAGCTATTTTTCTGTTAAAAAATAGATGGCCTTTAGCAGATTTTCGGGATTGTTGGCGTTTTCAACGATACACAGCACAGGATGCGGGTCGGAGCTGTATTCGGCAAAAACGGAGCTGCCGGAAAGATCGATACCATAGGGAGCCTCCGGCTCTGTGGAAAGAACTGTCCCCTCCGCATCGGTCTCTACAACGGACGCTTCCAGTATCTGCCCGGAAAGGGCGGTCATAAGCTCTTCCGGAAGTTGATCGCTGAGCTCGGCGAACATGCCCCTGGAGGCCAGATCCTCAAATTCCCCGTAAGTGCAGATAATCATATCGCAGGCCCCTGCGGCTACCCGGGCTACAAAGACCATATTCATCTGGTAGTCATCCAGATCGAAATGCTCCGTACTGATATAATCGTTCTTATTTTCTATCGCAAGATAATCCCTGAGATCCACGGCCAGCTCTTCGGAGTTTTCAAGCTGCGCACTGTTTAATACGGATATGGAGAGCACACAGTCGGAACGCCGGAAGACAGTAGTGTAAAGAACATAGACAGCAACGATGACAATGAGCAGGATCAGGATCAGCTTTTTTAAATAGTAATCCTTAAAATACTGGAATTTTTGTTTTCTGGAAAGCTTTTTCAGATCCTCTTTGCTTATGGTGTCGGTTTTATGATAGAGATAGGCATCGTCGTCCAATGCGGTTTTCTTATGTTCAATATCCATAATACCTCCTTTGCAGCATATAGTGTCCGGTTACGTTTGCAGAATAGTATAACAGAAATCGGGCGTAAAGAAAAGAGGAGAAAAGAAGGGGAATATTCTGAGAATTTATTTTTCATATCATTGTCGATTTTCATTGCCTTTCTGACAATTATGATTATAATTAAAGTAAACGGCAGATAGATCTGGCGTTTACTTTAAGTCGTATGATATATTAAAAATATTCACATAAGAGGGGGATCACCTTGAAAATTATAGTTGCGGGAGACGGTAAGGTAGGCGCTACGCTGGTTCGGCAATTATCTGCTTCCGAATACGATATTACGCTGATCGATGCCAGACAGGACGTGTTGGAGGATACCATGGAGCTCTATGATATTATGACTATACAGGGGAACTGCGCTACCATGTCCGTCTTGGAGCAGGCGGGGATCACGGAGGCGGATATTCTCATTGCCGCCACCGGCGCGGATGAGATCAATCTGATCTGCTGTATGACCGCCCACGGCCTGAATCCGGGCCTTCATACCATCGCCAGGATCAGCAATCCGGAATATTTTGAACAGATACACAGGATGCGCGATCTGTATGGACTTTCCATGCTGGTCAATCCGGAACGGCAGGCAGCTATCGAGATCGAGCATCTTTTAAAATACCCCGGATTTCTAAAGAGAGAGACCTTTGCAAAGGGGCGTGTGGAGATCGTAGAGCTGCGTGTTGACGGCAGAAGCGAGCTCCGCGATGTTGCTTTGAACGATATGTACAGGATCGTGCGGTGCAAGGTCCTGGTGTGCACCGTTGTGCGAGGGGGAAATGCCATTATTCCGGGCGGCGATTTTATTTTCCGGGAGGGCGACAGGCTCTTTGTTACCGCACCCATGGATCAGCTGACCATACTTCTGCGGAATCTTGGGATCATCACCCGCAAGGTAAAACGTGTGATGCTCTGCGGCGGAGGCAGGATCAGCTATTATCTGGCTCAGCAGCTGGAAAAGAGCGATATAGATGTGCAGCTTATCGAAGCGGACAGGGAACGCTGTATCGAGCTGGCCGGAAGGCTGCCGGAAGCCAGTATTATCTGCGGCGATGCGAGCAATCAGCATCTTCTGGACAGCGAGGGGATGGCGTCCTGCGACGCCCTGGTGACGCTCACCGGTATGGATGAGCTGAACATGTTTATTTCTCTTTATGCGAACAGCTGCGGAGTTCCCCAGGTCATCACCAAGCTGGGCCGGGTGGAAAATAATGAAATGGTGGACAGCCTTTCCCTTGGCAGCACCATCAGCCCAAAGGAGCTCTGCTGTAACAGTATTGTACGGTATGTACGGGCTATTTATAATCAGTCTGGAGCGGCCGTTTCCGTTCACAGTATTGCGGATGGGCAGGCGGAGGCCATTGAATTTCATGTGGAGGAGCGCACGCCCCACTGCGGGCAGCCTCTGCGGGAACTGAAACTGAAAAAAAACGTGTTGATTGCCTGTATTACCCACGGAGGTATCACCAGGATCCCCAGCGGAGACTCCTGTTTCCGGGAGGGTGATTCTGTGATCATCGTGTCCAGCGGCAAGAATGTGATCTACCAGATGAACGATATATTTGATGACTGAGGCTTGAGAAAATGAACTATAGAATGATGGGGCGTATGATCGCTTTTATTCTGTTAATTGAAGGATGCTTTATGTTTCCCGCGCTTTTGATCAGCCTGTTCTGCGGAGATGACAGAGCTGTGCTGGGGTTTGCCGTAAGCATCCTTTTGAGTTTTGTTCTGTCAGGTATTTTATATAGAAACTGCCGAAACCGTAAAAAGGGTTTTTATGCCAGAGACGGTCTTGTCTGCGTGGCTATGAGCTGGATCACTCTGAGTATTCTCGGCTGTCTTCCCTTTGTGATTTCCGGTGAGATCCCTGATTTTGTGGATGCGCTTTTTGAAATCGTATCGGGTTTTACTACTACCGGGGCGTCTATCCTCACGGATGTGGAGGCCCTGTCCAAAGGGATGCTCTATTGGAGGAGCTTCAGCCATTGGCTGGGCGGTATGGGAGTTCTGGTGTTTATCCTGGCCGTCATTCCCGCAGGGGAAAAGCACAGCGGTTTTACCATGCATTTATTAAGGGCGGAGAGCCCGGGGCCCTCAGTGGGGAAGATCGTTCCGAGAATGCGCAGGACGGCGGGTATCCTGTATCTTCTTTACATCACCCTGACTGTGCTGAACATTCTGTTTCTTCTGGCGGGGAAAATGCCGGTTTTTGACGCGGTCTGCACCGCGTTCGGAACGGCCGGCACCGGCGGATTCGGCATTAAAAATGACAGCATTGCCGGCTACAGCCCTTATATTCAGAACGTGTGTACAGTGTTTATGCTGCTGTTCGGCGTAAATTTCAGCTGTTATTATCTGTTGGTCATGAAGCATCTCAGAAGTATATTTAAGGACGAAGAGCTCCGCCTTTATTTCGGCGTGGTCGCGGCCAGCATTGCCATGATTGCCTGGAACATCAGGGGAATGTACGGCACTGTGGGAGAAACTATCCGTCACAGCGCTTTCCAGGTGGCCAGCATTATTACCACCACCGGCTTTTCCACTGTGGATTTTGATCAGTGGCCATCCTTTTCCAAGGCGATCCTGCTTTGCCTGATGGTCATCGGCGCATGTGCGGGCAGCACCGGAGGCGGGCTTAAATGCAGCCGGGTCCTGATCCTGGTAAAAAGTCTGGCGCGGAATGTGCGGAAGGCGCTGAATCCCCAGAAAATCCAGGCGGTAAGACTGAACGGCCACATGCTCGATGAAAAAGTAGTGGAAAATACAAGTATGTATCTGTCCGCCTATGTGTTGATCCTGGTCGCGAGCTTTCTGGTGATCTCTCTGGACGGCTTTTCCGTGGCAACCAATTTTTCCGCGGTGCTTGCCTGCTTTAATAATATCGGCCCGGGGCTGGAGGCTGTGGGGCCCGCCTGCAATTACGCCGCTTATGGTATCCTGTCCAAGGGCGTGCTGATTTTGGATATGCTGGCGGGGAGACTGGAAATATTTCCCATGCTGATCCTGATCTCCAGGAGTACATGGAAGCACAGATAATCCGGGGGATTTTACAGGCCGGTATTTTGGAGAGTGAAAAAGAGAGACTGCGGAGTGTAAAGGAGAGGTTATCATGCAGGAGATCAAATGCCCGAAGTGCGGCGAGGTTTTTCAGGTGGATGAGTCCGGCTACGCGGCCATCGTAAAGCAGGTGCGGGACAAAGAGTTTGACAAAGAGCTCAGGGACAGAAATATACAGTATGAAAGCGAAAAAAAGAGCGCGGTCAGGCTTGCGGAGGCGGAGCTGGAAAAGGAGATCGCCCGCCTGAGTTCCCGGCTGGAGGCTGCGGAGCAGGAGCGCCGTCTGGCGGTAAATGATGCTGTGATGGAAAAAGAGCAGGAGATCGCGCAGCTGAAAGCCCGGCTTGCATCCGGAACGGAACAGCGGAAGCTGGCTGTGATGGAGGCGGAATCCGCGAAGGATAAGGAACTGGCAAAAAAGGAACAGGAAATTTTAAAGCTTTCCGGGGAGATTGAAAACAGCGAGAAGGAGCGGAGGCTGACGGAGCAGTCCCTGAAGGAGCGGTATGAAGAACGGCTGAAGGAGAAGGAGGAACAGATCGCCTATTATCGGGATTTTAAAGCCCGGCAGTCCACGAAGATGCTGGGGGAGAGTCTGGAACAGCACTGCGAGATCGAATTTAACAGGCTTCGCGCAACGGGCTTTCAGAATGCCTATTTTGAAAAGGATAACGATGTCCGTACCGGCAGCAAGGGCGATTACATATACCGGGAGTCCGATGAAGACGGGACGGAGTTTATCTCCATTATGTTTGAAATGAAAAATGAGGCGGATCGGACTGCCACTAAAAAGAAAAACGAGGATTTCCTTAAGGAGCTGGATAAGGACCGCCGCGAAAAGAATTGTGAATATGCGGTTCTTGTTTCCCTTTTGGAGCCGGACAGTGAATTTTATAATACCGGTATTGTGGATATGTCGCACCGCTATCCCAGGATGTACGTGATACGGCCGCAGTTTTTTATCCCGATGATTACTCTTTTGCGGAATGCGGCGAGAAATTCTCTGGAGTACCGTCAGGAGCTGGCGGTGATCCGGAATCAGAATATCGATATTTCTCATTTTGAGGAGGATATGAACGATTTTAAGGAAAAGTTCGCCAGAAACTACCGGCTGGCCAGCGAACGTTTTCAAAAGGCGATCCAGGAGATCGATAAAACCATCGACCATCTGCAGAAAACAAAAGAGGCGCTGCTTTCCTCGGAAAATAATCTTCGGCTGGCAAATAATAAAGCGGAGGAATTAAGCATCAAGCGTCTTACCCGGAATAATCCTACGATGGCGGATAAATTTGCGCAGCTTAACGACGGTGACGATTCGGAATAACAGAATCCAGGAGGTAAAAAATGTTTGATGTAATTGCTTTAGGAGAATTGTTGATCGACTTTACGGAAAATGGGGAAAGCGCTCAGGGCAATCCGCTTCTGGAGGCCAATCCAGGGGGAGCCCCCTGCAACGTGCTGGCCATGCTGAATAAGCTCGGCAAAAAAACAGCCTTTATCGGAAAGGTGGGAAGGGATTCCTTTGGAATCATGCTGAAAGAGACGGTGGAGTCCTGCGGAATCGATACGTCCAATCTGTTGTTTGATGATGAGGTGCACACCACGCTGGCCTTTGTGCATACCTGTCCGGACGGGGACCGGGATTTCAGCTTTTACAGAAATCCGGGGGCGGATATGATGCTGACCAGAGAGGATATTTCCGGGGAGCTTTTAAATAATGGAAGGATCTTCCATTTCGGAACGCTTTCCTCCACCCATCAGGGTGTTAAGGAGGCTACGCGCTACGCGGTGGAGACAGCTAAGAAAAACGGGCTTCTTATTTCCTTTGACCCTAATCTCCGTGAGCCTTTGTGGGACAGCCTGGAGCATGCGCGGGAGGAGATCGAGTACGGCTTTTCCAAATGTGATATTCTGAAGATATCGGATAATGAGATCGAGTTTATGACCGGAACCGGCGATTATGTAAAAGGGGCTCAGGAGATCCGGGAGAAATATAATATTCCTCTTGTGTTCGCTACGCTGGGGAAAAACGGAAGCATTGCCTGCTGCGGGGACATGGTGGTAAAGGGAGAGGCCTTTGTGATGGAAAACACCATTGAGACCACAGGAGCTGGGGATACCTTTACCGGCTGCGCATTGAATTATATTCTGGAGCATGACATCAATTCCCTTTCGGAGGCGGAGCTGAAAGAACTGCTCACCTTTGCAAATGCGGGGGCAGCTCTGATCACCACCAGGAAGGGGGCCCTGCGGGCGATGCCCTCCCGGGAACAGATTCAGGAAGTGATAGGCCGCTGAACCGGAGCTGTTATCGAAATTAGCACTCGACAGGAGCAAGTGCTAACAAAACTATTGACAAAGTGGGAAACAGGTGTTATATTCGAAATAGAACAAATGATTTCAACAGTATTTGTTTAAATACGTTTATAGTTTATATGGGAGGGATTGCTTATGAACATTAATAAATTTACTCAGAAATCCATACAGGCAGTACAGGATCTGGAGAAGATTGCATATGAGTACGGCAATCAGGAGATCGAGCAGGAGCATCTTCTGTATTCTCTCATCAGCCAGGAGGACAGCCTGATTCTTAAGCTTATTGAGAAGATGGAGATCAATAAGGAATATTTTACAGATGTGGTGAAAAAATCTCTGGATGCCCGTGTGAAGGTATCCGGGGGAGAGCTGCGTTTCGGGCAGTATCTGAATAAGGCGCTTGTGAGCGCCGAGGACGAGGCCCGGGCGATGGGAGATGAATACGTTTCCGTAGAGCATCTCTTTCTGTCTCTGCTGAAGCAGCCAAGCCCCTCTGTGAAAAAAATCTTTCAGGAATTCGGTATCACCAGAGAGCGCTTCTTACAGGCGCTGTCCACCGTGCGCGGCAACCAGCGGGTGATGAGCGATAACCCGGAGGCTACCTATGATACCCTGAATAAATACGGGGAGGATCTGGTGGAAAAGGCCAGGGATCAGAAGCTGGATCCCGTGATCGGCCGCGATGCGGAGATAAGGAACATCATCCGCATCCTTTCACGAAAGACAAAAAATAATCCGGTGCTCATCGGAGAGCCGGGCGTAGGTAAAACAGCGGCCGTAGAAGGCCTCGCCCAGAGGATTGTCCGGGGCGATGTGCCGGAGGGGCTGAAGGATAAAAAAATCTTTGCGCTGGATATGGGAGCTCTTGTGGCGGGAGCCAAATACCGAGGCGAGTTTGAGGAACGCTTAAAGGCAGTCCTTGAGGAAGTGAAAAAGAGCGAGGGCAGCATTATCCTCTTTATCGATGAGCTGCATTTGATCGTCGGCGCAGGAAAAACAGAAGGCGCCATGGATGCGGGAAATATGCTGAAGCCTATGCTGGCAAGAGGCGAGCTTCACTGCATCGGAGCGACTACGCTGGACGAATACCGGCAGTATATAGAAAAGGACGCCGCACTGGAACGCCGGTTCCAGCCGGTTCAGGTAGACGAGCCGTCAGTGGAGGATACCATTTCCATACTTCGCGGACTGAAGGAGCGCTATGAGGTTTATCACGGCGTGAAGATCACGGACAGCGCTCTGGTGGCGGCGGCCACCTTGTCCCACAGATATATTACGGACCGTTTCCTTCCGGATAAGGCCATCGATCTGGTGGACGAGGCGTGCGCCCTCATAAAAACGGAGCTGGATTCCATGCCTACCGAGCTGGACGAACAGAACCGGAAGATCATGCAGATGGAGATCGAGGAAGCCGCGCTGAAAAAAGAGACTGATAATCTGAGCAGGGAACGTCTGGCTGACCTCCAGAAGGAGCTGGCGGAGCTTCGCGACACCTTTAATGCGCAGAAGGCACAGTGGGACAATGAAAAACATTCTGTGGAGAAGCTGCAGAAGCTTCGTGAACAGATCGAGGATGTGAACAAGCAGATTCAGATCGCCCAGCAGAGCTATGATCTGGAAAAAATGGCGGAGCTTCAGTATGGAGAGCTGCCAAAGCTGCAGAAACAGCTGGAGATCGAGGAGCGGAGCGTGAAGGAAAATGACCGCCGTCTGGTGCATGAGGCTGTGACGGAAGATGAGATCGCGAAGATCATTTCCCGGTGGACAGGCATTCCGGTAACACGGCTGACTGAGGGAGAGAGGGCGAAGCTTTTGAATCTGGAAAACCAGCTTCATCAGCGTGTGATCGGTCAGGATGAGGGAGTGCGCCGTGTGACGGATGCGATCCTCCGTTCAAAGGCCGGTATCAAGGATCCCACCAAGCCGATCGGCTCCTTCCTTTTCCTTGGGCCCACCGGCGTAGGTAAGACAGAGCTTGCAAAGACCCTTGCGGAGACTCTTTTTGACGATGAACAGAATATGGTCCGCATTGATATGAGTGAGTACATGGAGAAGTATTCCGTATCCAGACTGATCGGAGCGCCTCCGGGATATGTGGGCTATGAGGAAGGCGGTCAGCTCACGGAGGCAGTGCGGAGAAAGCCTTACAGCGTAGTGCTCTTTGATGAGATCGAAAAGGCGCATCCGGATGTGTTCAATGTGCTGCTGCAGGTTCTGGACGACGGCCGTATTACGGATTCCCAGGGCAGGACCGTGGACTTTAAAAACACGATTTTGATCATGACTTCCAATATTGGTTCTCCCTATCTGCTTGATGGAATCGATGAACGGGGCGAGATCAAAGAAGAGGCGGAAAAAATGGTATTAAATGAGCTTCGCAGCCATTTCCGTCCGGAATTTCTGAACCGCCTGGATGAGATTATTTTATTTAAACCTCTGACAAAGGAAAATATCGGCATGATAGTAGACCTGATGGTCAGAGAGCTGGACAGACGTCTTTCCAGCCAGGAGCTTTCCCTGGAGCTGACGGATGCTGCCAGAGAGCAGGTGATCGAGAAGGCCTATGATCCGGTTTATGGAGCCCGCCCGCTGAAACGGTATCTCCAGAAATATGTGGAGACGCTTGCCGCAAAGGAGATCCTGTCCGGCGATGTGCATGCGGGAAGCATCATTGTGCTGGATGTGCGCGGCGGGGAATTCATAGCTACAGTAAAGGAAGGGAACAAATGATACCAAAGGATCCGGTTATGCTGTTAAGCTATGTGAATACACAGCTTCGCGACTATTATGAATCTCTGGAGGCTCTCTGTACCTGTCGGGGGATCAGGAGGACGGAGCTGGAGGAAAAAATGGATATGATCGATTATCATTATGATAAAAAAATCAATCAATTTATTTAAGCGCAATATTATTGTAGACGAAAAGCTCTAAAAGGGATATACTATCTGAAAGAGATTAATTTCAGATAGTATATTCTTGCGGTAAAGGAGTGTAAAATGAGCGAACGGATCAACAAATTTTTAAAGGGGGAGCTGGCCACCTCGATTCTGTATGTGATTCTGGGCCTTTGTCTGGTACTGATGCCTGTGGGCACCGTATATTTTTTCTGTAAAATTATTTTCGGCGTGGTGATGATCGGCACCGGATTGTATCAGATCTGGAAATACCTGAGAGAGAAGCCGGGAGTTACGGTGATCGATCTGTTTGCAGGAGGAATACTGCTGGTTCTGGGGGGCTTTTTGTTCTTTAATCCGCAGATCGTGGTGAAGATTCTTCCGGTTCTTATGGGAATGTTCATTCTCATTGACAGTGTGTGGACCATAAAGGGCGCCGTCAGGATGAAAAAGAAAAACCAGCCGATATGGAAGAGCCTTCTGATCGGAAGCCTGATCTTCATAGCGATTGCGATTGTTTTGATGATCAATCCGTTTGAGCTTAGCTTTACTTTCCTGATCGCAGGATGGGCTTTGCTGGCAAACGGAATCGTGGATCTGGTATTCCTGTTTATGCTCCGGCGCGGAGCGAAGCAGGCTGATGGGGCGATCGACGGGACCTTCGAGGATATAAAGAATGGCGGCGGGGCTGAAGAAACCGCCGGGAGACAGGATACTTCGGGCGGTACCTCCGGCACGGTGGATTTAAATAATGTGGAAGAGGCCTCCGGGGAGAAGGAAACAGGGACATCGCAGGAGAAGCCTTCGCCCGTAGAACTGACGCTGGACCCGCAGATTCAGCAGGAGGGCCCATCCTCTGCGTCGGCGGAGGCTCCGGAGATATCCGGGGAGAAGGCGCCGGGAGAGGAAACGCCGGAGGAGAAGGCGCCGGGTGAAGAAACGCTGGAAGAGTGGAAGGATTGATGCAGAAAAAGCCGGCAAGGCATGGGATTGATCCTGTATGTCAGGAAATCTGCTGCCGGTTGGCAAACAGCTTCCGGAGAAAGCGAAGATTCACATGCGGCAGGCGGGTGCAG
Source organism: uncultured Blautia sp. (assembly GCA_964528895.1). Classification (GTDB taxonomy): domain Bacteria; phylum Bacillota; class Clostridia; order Lachnospirales; family Lachnospiraceae; genus Blautia_A. Next base: position 72,502 of record CAZGTY010000002.1, read on the forward strand.
ATAATCCCGAAAAACCTGATGCTGTAAAGATTGATTGTGAATGACGTCTGCTCCGGAAGGAGCGGGCGTTTTTCAGTATGATATGGGGAAGCTTTTAATTTCCCATATCATAAAAATATTTCGTGTTCTAATACTTAAATGGAGTGAAGAGGATGTTGAGAAAAAAGAACAAAAGAGGGCTTAAGAGAAAAAACCTGAAAAGGATGATCAGCGCAGCTATGTCCGCGGTCATGCTGGCGGCGGTAACAGCTTCTTTCCCCTGCGCGGCACAGGCGGAAGAGAATGCGGCTCCCGAGATTCCGGGACTGACGTATGAATCTGTTCTTGAGAAGAAATTCGCGGAAGGATATGATATATACTATTATGAAGATGATTATGAGTTAATCGATATTCACGATGACGCCAGATATCTCCTGGTGCCTGAAAACGGCGGCGTACCGGAGGGCCTTGATGGGGATATTGTGGTTATTCAGAAGCCTCTGGAAAATATTTATCTGGCTGCGTCAGCGACGATGGCTCTCTTTGATGCGATCGGAAGTATAGATGCCATACGCTTATCCGCCCTTCAGCAGTCGGGCTGGTATATTGAGGATGCCGTTCAGGCGATGGAGAACGGGGATATGCTTTTTGCCGGCAAATACAGTGAGCCGGATTATGAGCTGCTGATCAATGAGAACTGTGATCTGGCGATCGAATCGACCATGATCCTCCACAGCCCCAAGGTGCAGGAAATGATCGAGCAGATGGATATTCCCGTATTTGTGGACCGTTCAAGCTATGAGACGCATCCGCTGGGAAGGACTGAGTGGGTGAAGGTCTATGGCGCTATGTTGGATAAGGATGAGGAGGCTGCCGCATTCTTTGATGAGCAGGCGAAAGTGATCACCGATCTGGGAGACGTGGAGAATACCGGCAAAACAGTGGCGTTTTTCTATGTGAATTCCAGTGATAGCGTTGTGGTGAGAAGGTCTACGGATTATGTGCCGAAAATGATCGAGATAGCAGGGGGAGAATATGTGTTCAGCGGCGTGGATGAGGGGGATGACTCGAAGAAATCCTCGCTGCCTGTGACAATGGAACAGTTCTACGCCACTGCGGTAGATGCGGATTATCTGGTCTATAACGGTACGATCGATAATCCCATAGAAAGCATCGATGAGCTTCTGGCCAAAAGTGAGCTTTTTGCGGAATTTAAGGCTGTGAAGGAGGGCAATGTATGGTGCGCGGACAAATATCTCTACCAGGCTACCGATATTGTGGGAAATCTGATCATGGATCTTCATCTTATGCTCACGGGCGGCGATGAGGAACAGATGACCTTTTTGAAAAAAATCAGTTGATTTTCTTTAGGAGAGGCGGGATATATATAAATGAAGAAAAATGAGACGGCTGCAGAAAATATGAGCGCTTTTCATATGGAGAATTTTAAGCGGCGATCCCGATATACGGCGGTGTTTCTTGTAATGGCCGCAGCCTTGCTGATTGTCACAGTACTGAATATTTATATTGGTACTACAGATATTTCCGTTAAAGAGATCATCCGTATCCTTTTCCGAAGGGGCGGGGAATCGACCGAGTACAATATTATATGGAAGATCCGTATGCCCCGCCTGATCCTGGCGGCCATTCTGGGGGGTGCTCTCTCTCTGTCCGGCTTCCTGCTTCAGACTTTTTTTGAGAATCCCATTGCGGGCCCTTTTATGCTGGGTATTTCCTCCGGCGCCAAGATGGTGGTAGCCCTTGCCATGATCTATTTTCTGGAAAACTATAAGGCGGTGTCCTCTTACACGCTGGTGATAGCGGCCTTTATCGGTTCTCTGATGGCAACCGGGTTTATTCTGGTCGTATCCAGAAGGGTGAAGCATATGGCGACCCTTCTGGTAGTGGGTATTATGATCGGCTATATTTGCTCCGCAGTGACGGATTTTGTGATCACCTTTGCGGATGATTCTGACATTGTCAATCTTCATGGATGGTCTCAGGGAAGCTTTTCCGGCGCCAGCTGGAGCAACGTTCAGGTGGCGGCCATCATTGTGGGGATCTCGGCTGTTTTAACATTCCTTATGTCAAAGCCCATCGGGGCCTATCAGCTGGGGGAGTCCTATGCGCAGAGCATGGGTGTAAATATTAAGGTGTTCCGGATATTATTGATCCTTTTTTCCAGTATTTTGTCCGCCTGTGTAACAGCTTTTGCAGGGCCGATCTCCTTTGTGGGCATAGCGGTTCCCCATCTGGTAAAGAGTAGCCTGGGGACTTCAAAACCGCTGGTGGTCATTCCGGGTACTTTTCTGGGAGGGGCCGTGTTCTGTATGGTATGCGATCTGATCGCCAGGACGGCCTTCGCGCCGCTGGAATTAAAGATCAGTACGGTAACCTCCATCTTTGGCGCGCCCATCGTAATCTACATGATGCTGAAGAAACAGAAAGGAAGATGAGGGCATGGAGGGAAATTACTTACAGATGGATCATATGGCAGTGGGCTATAACGGCAAGGCTTTGATCCGCGATATCTGCATTGGTATTAAAAGAGGGGAGATCGTTACCCTGATCGGCCCGAATGGAGCAGGTAAATCTACTATATTAAAGAGTATTACCCGGCAGCTGAAAATGATCGGCGGCAGCGTAGTGCTTAATGAGAAAAATCTTACCTCCATTTCTTATAGAGAGCTGTCTACAAAAATGGCGGTGGTTCTTACGGAGAGAATGAAGCCGGAGCTTATGACCTGCCACGATGTGGTCGCCACGGGAAGATATCCTTATACAGGGAGACTCGGGATCCTTACTGTGGAGGATGAAGAAAAGGTGGAGGCGGCTATGGCGGCCGTTTACGCCCGGGAGCTGGGAAACCGCGATTTTAACGCCATCAGCGACGGACAGCGCCAGAGAGTGCTTCTGGCCCGGGCCATCTGCCAGGAGCCGGATATCATCATACTGGATGAGCCCACGTCCTTTCTCGATATACGCCATAAGCTGGAGCTTCTGTCCATTTTGCGGAATATGGCAAAGGGAAAGAATATTACGGTAATCATGTCTCTGCACGAGATCGATCTTGCGGAAAAAATATCGGATAAGATCATCTGTGTCAAGGGGGAGCGGATCGCTCATTACGGGACGCCGGATGAGATCTTCAGGGAGGATATTATCAGGGATCTGTATGAGATCAATAATGGTTATTTTGATCCCTGCTTCGGCAGTCTGGAGCTCGCAAAGCCCAGAGGGGAGCCGCAGGTGGTGGTCCTGTCCTCCTGCGGTACGGGGATTCCGGTGTACAGGCGGCTTCAGAAGGAGAATACGCCTTTTGCGGCCGCGATCCTGTATAAGAATGATGTGGATTTTCGTCTGGCAAAGCTGCTTGCGGCGGAGGTGGTGGCGGAGGAGCCCTTTGTGGAAATCAGCGACGGGGCCTTTGACCGGGCGCTGGAGCTGATACGTTCCTGCGGCCGGGTGATCGACGCAGGTGTGACCATCGGAAGCTGCAACCGCCGTATGGAGGAATTGCTGGCGGAGGCCCGCCGCCTTGGAAAACTATCTCCGGAGTAGACGCTTCGGGCCGCCGCCCACCGGGCACTGCCCCTGCGGCGGAGAATAAGACAGCATATATCCGAAAAGAACAGGGATACATTTTTCAAAAGCAAACTCCCTGCAGATTTTTGAAGTTTTCGCGAGCATAGCGATCGCTGCCGGGCACTGTTTGAGCGCCTGCGCACATCAAGACGGTAAGATTAAAATTTCTGCCGCCGTTCATCATCTTAACAGACGCCATCGAAACAGACAGCGATGCCTTATTTCTGCGGTCCTGCTTCAAACTCGCTTCGCTCAGACAGTGAACGGACCGCAGCGCATCGCTGCTTTTCTGTTTCGGGCGCCTGTAACAGATGCTTCACCAGGCGGCAAAATTTTACAACTTACCGCTTGATTGCCGCAGGCTGCGAGTTTGCCGTAGGCAGCGATCAATAGGCGGCGAAGCGAAAACAAAAAAATCAAAAGAGTTTGCGTTGAAAAATGTATCCCTGTTTTTCGGATTGATAAAAACTTTCCTTCCTCCGCAGAGGCAGGGCCCGGCGGGGCGGGAAGGCCGGGGAGCGCCGGAGAAATTTTCCTGAAAAAAGGGTTGCAATTTGTTTCCGCGGATGTTAAACTATAATGCGGACGCGCTATAAGTGCGCCCATTAATTGCAGATTTCATGCTAAGATTACGGAAGGAGGATTACCAGTGAAAGTAAGATCATCTGTAAAGCCGATCTGCGAGAAATGCAAGATCATCAAAAGAAAAGGATCTGTCAGAATTATCTGTGAGAATCCGAAGCACAAGCAGAGACAGGGTTGATCATCGGCTTGTGTAAAGCGGCTGCAGGATGGAACACCCGGAGGGGTTGTTCAGACTGTTTTTATAATTTTTTTGAAAAAAATTAAGCATGTATTGCCTAATACCGAGAGGCAAATGTGATCCCCGATCACGATCATTTCGGAAAGGCTGCTATCGCCAGGTGCAGCTGGGCGTTTACCGAGGCGCCCCAATTAGGAACAGAAAAACGGAAGCAGCGGACAGATGCACCCCATTTCACCTTGCACAGACGCAAGTGGTGTACAGGACGTGAGTGACTTCCAGAAAAGAAAATGGAGGAAACAGTACATGGCTCGTATAGCTGGTGTAGACTTACCAAGAGAAAAACGTATTGAAATCGGTCTTACCTACATTTATGGAATCGGAAGACCAAGCGCTGACAAGATCCTTAAGCAGGCCGGCGTTAATCCGGATACCCGCGTAAGAGATCTGACAGACGAAGAAGTAAAGAAGATCAGCGCCGTTATCGAAGAGACAATGATGGTAGAGGGTGATCTTCGCCGTGAAATCGCTCTTAATATCAAGAGACTGCAGGAAATCGGATGCTACAGGGGAATCCGTCATCGTAAAGGACTTCCGGTTCGCGGACAGAATACCAAGAACAATGCAAGAACACGCAAGGGTCCTAAGAGAACTGTGGCAAACAAAAAGAAATAAGTAACCCTTAATAAATGAAAATAAAGGAAAGTGTAGGTTAGTTTTAAAATGGCAAAAGCGACAAAGAAAACAACGACAAAGCGTCGTGTCAAGAAAAACGTTGAACACGGACAGGCACATATTCAGTCTTCCTTTAACAATACGATCGTTACACTGACTGACAATGCGGGAAATGCTCTTTCCTGGGCAAGTGCCGGTGGTCTGGGCTTCAGAGGTTCAAGGAAATCTACCCCTTATGCAGCACAGATGGCAGCGGAGACTGCTACGAAGGCTGCTTTAATACATGGATTAAAAACTGTTGATGTTATGGTTAAAGGACCGGGCTCCGGACGTGAGGCCGCAATCCGTGCCCTTCAGGCATGTGGGCTGGAAGTAACAAGCATCCGCGACGTAACACCGGTTCCACATAACGGTTGTCGTCCACCAAAACGCAGAAGAGTCTAATTTAGGAGGTAGAGCAAGATGGCAGTAAATAGAACTCCGGTTCTGAAAAGATGCAGATCCCTTGGCCTGGATCCGGTTTATTTAGGTATTGATAAAAAATCCACAAGACAGCTGAAACGTACAAACAGAAAGGTTTCCGAGTATGGTCTTCAGCTCAGAGAAAAACAGAAAGCAAAATTCATCTACGGAGTACTGGAAAAACCTTTCCGTAATTACTATGAAAAAGCCGACAGAATGCCGGGACAGACCGGTGAGAACCTGATGATCATGCTTGAGACCAGACTGGACAACGTAATCTTCCGTATGGGATTTGCAAGAACCAGAAAAGAAGCGCGCCAGATCGTAGACCACAGGCATGTACTGGTAAACGGAAAATGCGTAAACATTCCGTCCTACCTTGTAAAAGCCGGTGATACTGTTGAAATCAAGGAAAAATGCAAGAGCTCTGACAGATACAAAGGGATCCTGGAAACAACAGGAGGAAGACTTGTTCCGGAATGGCTGGATGTAAACCAGGAAGCCCTGAGCGGTACTGTTAAGGAGCTGCCGAGAAGAGAAGCAATCGACGTACCTGTAAACGAGATGCTTATCGTCGAGTTGTATTCTAAATAATTTTTAGCTGTTTTTTGACAGCACAGCCCTCAAAACGTTTATTAACCCAGAAGGAGGGAAACTCTATCGTGTTTGATTTTAACAAACCAAAAATCGAAATTACCGAGATATCTGAGGATAAAAGGTTTGGAAGATTCGTTGTGGAGCCTCTGGAAAGAGGCTATGGCACCACCCTTGGAAATTCTTTAAGGAGGATCATGCTGTCCTCCCTGCCGGGAGCGGCAGTGAGCCAGGTAAAGATCGACGGCGTACTTCATGAATTCAGCTCCGTTCCGGGTGTGAAGGAAGACGTCACCGAGATCATTATGAATCTGAAGAGTCTCGCTATCAAGAATACCAGCACGGATAATGAGCCGAAGACCGCATACATCGAGTGTGAGGGAAAAGGCGTTGTCACAGCGGCTGATATTCAGACCGACCAGGATATTGAGATCATGAATCCGGATCAGGTAATTGCCACCTTAAACGGCGGCAAGGACTGCAGATTGGCTATGGAATTGACCATTACCAGAGGTCGCGGCTATGTAAGCGCGGACAGGGGTAAATCTGAGGATATGCCGATCGGTGTGATCTCCGTGGATGCGATCTATACTCCGGTAGACAGAGTAAACATGATCGTAGAGAATACCCGTGTCGGTCAGGTGACAGATTTCGATAAGCTTACGCTGGATGTTTATACAAACGGAACACTGGATCCGGATGAAGCAGTCAGCCTGGCAGCGAAGGTATTGAGCGAGCATCTGAGTCTGTTCATTGATCTTTCCGAAAATGCGAAGACCGCTGAGGTCATGATCGAGAAGGAGGACAATGAAAAGGAAAAGGTTCTTGAGATGAGTATTGACGAGCTGGAGCTTTCCGTTCGTTCCTACAACTGTCTGAAGAGAGCAGGTATCAATACTGTAGAAGAGCTCTGCAGCAAGACTTCCGACGACATGATGAAGGTTCGTAATCTGGGCCGGAAATCTCTGGAAGAGGTTCTTGCGAAATTAAAAGAACTGGGATTACAGTTACAGCCTACGGAGGAGTAGGACGCTGCGGCTGCGGTTATTGTGCAGCTGCGGGCTTTCCACGAAAGTGAGATTAACAGTGGGAATTTGCTGAACGCCAGGGCAGTAAGACCGAACAAGCATGCCGTGGCGTCCCACAGATGGAGGAAAATAAAATGGCAAAATATAGAAAATTAGGCAGAACTTCCAGCCAGAGGAAAGCTCTGCTGAGAAACCAGGTAACCAACCTTCTGTATCATGGAAAAATCGTTACCACAGAAGCAAAAGCAAAAGAAATCCGTAAGATCGCAGAGGGCCTGATCGCTATGGCTGTCCGCGAAAAGGATAATTTCGAGACCGTTACTGTAACCGCCAAGGTTGCGAGAAAGGATGCAAACGGCAAGAGAGTAAAAGAGGTTGTTGACGGAAAGAAGAAGACCGTATACGATGAGGTTCAGAAGGAAATCACAAAGGATTCTCCTTCCAGGCTTCATGCACGCCGTCAGATGGTTAAGGTTTTCTATCCTGTGACTGAGGTTCCGGCCAAGGGAGCAGGAAGAAAGAAAAACACCAAAAATGTAGATATGGTTAAAAAGATGTTCGAGGAGGTTGCTCCGAAATATGTGGGACGCAATGGTGGATATACCAGGATTGTAAAGATCGGACCGCGTAAAGGTGATGCAGCTATGGAAGTATTGATCGAACTGGTATGATCTGTCCCGGATCAAGCAAACATAATGCGAACCGCCCATTGTGGGCGGTTCTTTTTTTTACTTAAAAAAGTACTTCCACTCCATTTTGCTCTGTGAGCAATGCGCTTCTTTTGAAATCAGGGTCCATGCGCTTCGTATATTGGCAGGTTTCGAAGGGAAGGCATATTCAGCACAAAAACGGGCATTTTTTTCACGGGGGGGGGGTAAACCTGAAAACAGAATATGGTATAATGGAAAAGGTATGTTCGATAAATCATATGCAGGAGAAACATGAAAATGAAGCACATGACGATTGCAATTTGCGACGATAAGGCTGAAGACGCACGATTGCTGGATGAATACCTGAAAAAGTATTATGTAGATGCGGATGTACGTATTTTTCATGAAGGCGGTTCTCTGATAGAGCGGATCAGAAAAAAACAGGAGCCCTTTGATCTGATCTTTCTGGAAGTCTGTCTGGAAAATGAGAACGGGATTGAAATCGCAAAAGAGATCCGCAGACATAATCTGATCGTCCCCATTATTTTTGTCAGTGAATGTGAAGCTTACTACAGGGAGGCTTTCGATGTATTTGCGTTTCAGTATTTGCTTAAACCGATGTCATATAAAAAACTGGCAGATATATTGGAACCGTTGACGCACCTGTGGGAAGAAAGAGAGGAGCGGGTGCTCTCTTTCCAGTACCGCTCCAAAATACTAACGCTCCGGCACAGTGAGGTCCGTTATATATCCAGCAATCTCCACACGGTGAATTTTCATATGGCGGACGGAAAGACCGTTCATTGCAGAGGAAAACTGGATGAATTTGAAAAACAGCTGGAAAACAGCAGCTTCCTCCGATGCCATCAGAGCTTTTTTGTAAACCTGGAATATGTGGTGGGAATGAGAAGTAACGGCTTTATTCTGCCAAATGCGGAGGTTCCCATTTCCCGCTCCCATGTCAAAAAGGCACAGGAGGCTTTTTTGAAATATCTGGGGAATTCACCGGAATAAGGCAATCCTTCATGTAAAGGATACTGCGGCTGTCAGGGCCGCAGTATCCTTTTTATATAAAGAGGAGCGCGATACTTTTTATGGATATGGTTGATTAATCGGAGATTTTAGCGTAAAATCAAACATAATGAAAGAAGGACCGAATAAAGAAGCCGGTCAGGGAAAAAATATGCATATTGATCAGCGTAAGGAAATGAACAATGAAGATAAGAAAAACAGCGGCGGTCTGGGCGGCGAAGCTTGCCGGATACGCATGTAAGAAAATGGGACGACAGGGCGTGACATGGGCGGGAAAAATCGCGCTGAAGATCTACCCGGATATTTTGCGGGAGCTTTCCGGGGAGGTCCGAGAGAAAATTTTTGTGGTTTGCGGGACCAACGGAAAAACCACCACCAATAATATGCTCTGCGCGGCTTTGGAGGCGGAAGGCAAAAAGGTCGTCTGCAATCATACGGGCTCAAATATGTTAAACGGCGTGGTGGCGGCCTTTGCCCTTGGAGCGGGTCTTAACGGGCATATCGATGCGGATTATGCCTGTATCGAGGTGGACGAGGCGTCCAGCAGATATATTTTTCCGGAAATTCAGCCGGATTATATGGTGCTGACCAATCTGTTCCGTGATCAGCTGGACCGGTACGGAGAAATTGATATTACGATGAATATTCTGGAGGAAATGATCCGGAAGGTACCGAAGATGAAGGTGATCGCCAACGGGGACGATGCCCTGTCGGCATATCTTGCCATGGACAGCGGAAATTCAGCCGTTTTTTACGGGATCAGCCATCAGGTGATGAAAAATGAGATCAATGAGATCCGTGAGGGCCGGTTTTGCAGGAAATGCGGTGCCAGGCTGAATTACAGCTTTTATCACTACAGCCAGCTGGGGGATTACAAATGTCCGGCCTGCGGATTTGCCCGTCCGGAGCCGGACTACGATGCCTGCGATGTGAAGGTGGACGACCGGATCTCCTTCCATGTGGAGAACCGGCTGATCGCCGCAGATTATAAGGGCTTTTACAATGTTTATAATATTCTGGCGGCTTATGCGGCTGTGCGCACAGCGGGTTTTTTGGGAGAGCATTTTAATGACATGCTCCGGGCATTTAATCCTGAGAACGGAAGAATGGAGCAGTTCCGGATACGCGGAACCGGTATTATCCTGAATCTGGCTAAAAATCCGGCGGGCTTTAATCAGAATATCTCCGCGGTGATGCAGGATAAAACCCCGAAGGACATCATCATTGCCATTAATGATAACGCTCAGGACGGTATTGATATTTCCTGGCTTTGGGATGTGGACTTCGACCGTCTGGGGGATGAGAGCATACATTCTGTCACAGTCAGCGGGATCCGGTGCCAGGACATGCGTCTCCGCCTGAAATACGTGGATATTCCTTCCATACTGGACGGGGATGTGGAGAACGCCATCCGGAGCCGTATTGAGGACGGTGTGGGAAATCTTTATGTGCTGGTAAATTACACGGCGCTTTTCAGCACCAGAAATATTCTGAAAAAGCTGGAGGGGAACTGAAATGAAAATAATCATCGGACATTTATATCCGGATCTTCTGAATCTTTATGGCGACAGAGGAAATATTCAGTGCCTGATGAAGCGGTGCCAGTGGAGAGGCATTGAAGCGGAGACTATCGCCTTTGAGCTGGGCGACACCATAGATTTTGGCGGGCTGGACATCGTGCTTCTGGGCGGCGGCTCCGACAGGGAGCAGATGCTGGTGTGTGAAAAGCTGAAGGAAATTCAGGAGGATTTCAAGGCGTATGTGGAGGATTATGGGGTGGTGATCGCCATTTGCGGCGGGTATCAGCTTCTGGGGAATTATTACAAAACAGATCAGGGTATGATCACGGGGCTTGAACTGGTGGACATGTATACGGAGCAGGAGGAAGGACGCCTGATCAGCAATATCGTTCTGAAGAGCGAGCTGTTTGATATGCCTGTGGTGGGATTTGAGAATCACGGGGGCCGTACCTGTATCAAGGACAATCAGCCCCTGGGAAAGGTTTTATATGGATCCGGAAATGACGGCCGTTCCGGCTATGAGGGCGTGGTCTACAAAAATGTGATCGGAACGTATCTTCATGGCCCGCTGCTGCCCAAAAACCCACAGCTGGCAGATTGGCTGATCCGGCAGGCGCTGAGAAAAAAATATGGGGATCAGGCGGAGCTGGCGCCTCTGGATGACAGCCAGGAGCGGGAGGCTAATGATTATGTATACCGCAGGTTTCTGAAATAAAGTATTGCATTCAGGAAATGCAGAGGCTATAATTATGGTAACCAGCGGAATGGTTTAGCCATGTGTTGTGGGCAGGTGCCGAAAGCAGGGGAGCTTTTAGCACCTTTCTTTTTCAGGTTTAACAGGGAGCGGCCGTTAGGCCAGAGGTAATAAGGGGAAAAATTAATATGGCGAAGTCGTACAATCAGAAGGCGAAGCTTCTGTTTTTGGAGCAGCTTCTGCGTGAGACAGGGGAGAATCATGCAGTGACGATGCAGGAAATTCTGGGGAAGCTCGCAGAATTGGGGATCCGTGCGGAGCGTAAGAGTATTTACGATGATATGGAAGCTCTTCGGGCTTTCGGCATGGATATCAGATTTAAGAGAGGAAAGCCGGGAGGATATTATCTGGTCGGGCAGATCGTGCCGGAAAAGCCGGAGAAGGAGGATAAGGCCGGAACCGATCGGGCTGATGTGCCCGGGCGGGAAACAGTCTCCGGTAAAAAAAACGTGCCGGAGAGTGAAGCCGTACCCGGGCCCGGGACTGAGAAGAAGCCGGAGGTGCGGTTTGCCCCGGAAAAGTCCGCCGACGGAAAAAAAATGAAGCTTCTTTGTTCTGCGGACAGGAAGAATGAAATTAAAGCATATTTTGGAAAATATGCGGAATATAAAAATAAGGGAGCGGATACGATTCTTGTGACAGCGCCCAATATGGGAGATCCGCAGTTTTTCGGCTGGCTTACGGCAATGGGTCCGGATGTGCATATCGTGAAGCCGAAAAGGACGGCGTCCGCATTCCGCGATTATCTGAAAATGCTTGCCAGAGAGTACAAGGGCATTTAGACAGTGAGGAATGGGATATGAAATTAAACGCTGCAGCAGCTTTGTTGGGGGCTGCGCTGCTTTTCGTGACTATGGCCGGATGCGGAGGAGAAGGGGATGCGGCTGAGGTTGTCAGGGAAAGCGCGAAGACAGAGGCAGAGGGGCAGGGAGAAGAGGCAACGGATGGGAAAGAGTCTGCGGAAGGTAAGGACGAATCCCAGGATGAGGAGACCCAGGAACCCCTGGAGAGAAAGATCGTAGGGGTGCTTTTCCCGGAAGAGAATGAGCAGTGGAAGTTTGATGCAGATGTGTTGTCGCAGGCGCTGGAGGAAGCCGGATATACCCCGCGGGTGGAGTATGCCCAGGGAAGTCCGGAGCTTCAGATCAGTCAGATAGAAGCGCTGCTGGACATCAATAAAGAGAATACCGCCGCCGAAGCGGCGGAGGAGCAGGAGGAACCGGAAGAATCTGAGGAACCGAAGAGCATCCTGGCCGACAGTATGGAGGAGCCGGAAGAACAGCCGGTGACGGAAATGCTGGAGGCGCTGGTGATCGCTCCGGCAGATACATATGGCCTGGAAGAGATTGTCACCAGAGCCAATGATGAAAAGATCCCGGTTTTCTCTTATGACGGGCTGATCATGGGTACTGACGGAGTGCAGTATTACGTCACCTTTGACAGGAGAAAAACAGGGCAGCAGCTTGGAGAGGCGATCGTAGAGGCAGCGGAGCTCCAGAAGCTCCGTGAGGAGAATCAGTCCCGCACCATTGAGTTCCTTATGGGATCCCAGGATGATGTGGGAGCGTTGTTCCTCTATAACGGCCTGATGGAGGTCTTGCAGGAATATCTGGATGACGGGACTCTGGTCTGCCGTTCCCAGGAGACCAGCTTTGACGCGGCGGGAACGCTCCGCTGGAGCGGTGACAGCGCGGGTGCAAGGCTTGAAGAGATCCTGGAGGAGTATTATGGCGATACGAAAACGCCGGATATTCTGTGTACCGGTTTTGACGGGGCAGCCATTGCGGCCGGGGAGATCCTGGAGGGCTCCGGTATTGTGCCGGACAGTGAACAGTGGCCGCTGATTACGGGCGTGGGCTGTGAGGCCGAGGCGGTGAAGGACATTGCGGAGGGAAAGATGCTGTGCAGTATCTTCATGGACAGAAGAGTTCTCGCCGAGCAGTGTGCGGAGATGGTGGATGTACTTTTAAAGGGTGACGACCCGGAGATCAATGATTATGAGCAGTATGATAATGGCATAAAGATCATCGGGACCTATGTGTGTGAAACACAGCTGATCGATATTGATAATTATGAGCTGCTGATCGATAATGGATATTACGACGCTGAACTGGTGGAGCCGGAAACAACGCCTGCTCCTGAGGCAACAGAGCTCCCGGAGGAGACTCCCGTGCCGGAGGGAAGCTCTATCCTTAAGCTGGCGCCGTAAGATGAGAATATAAAAAAGAGATAGATAAAAATGGGCTGTGTACTGTTGATTTGACCGGATAACCGGAAATCACAGAGCACAGCCCTCTTTGTTCCTGCATGGGAAGTATAGGTGAATTCCCCGGGGATCTTTACGGGAAATAACGCGGCGGCGTTTCCGGGGATCCCTGTATGTATTTTACTGGCGGAAGATGAGAGAATCGTCTGTCATGGAGTCGATGATGGCCAGGGATTCCAGGCGGACGCCCATATTTCGCAGAGTTTCTCCTCCCTGCTGGAATCCCTTTTCAATGACGATGCCCGCGCCCTCCAGAGTGGCGCCGGACTTATTTACAATATCGATCAGCCCCATTAAGGCGCAGCCGTTTGCAAGGAAATCATCGATCAGAAGCACATGGTCCCCGGGCCCTAAAAATTTTTTGGACAGGATCACATCGTAGGTCCTTTTATGGGTAAAGGATTCCACCTTCGTGGTGTACACTTCCCCGTCCAGATTCAGGCTCTGGGCTTTCTTTGCAAAGATTACCGGAACATCGAAATACTGAGCGGCAATGCAGGCGATTCCGATGCCGGAGGCCTCGATAGTCAGGATCTTGGTAATAAGGCAGTCGGAAAAACGGGACTTAAATTCTTTTCCGATCTCATTGATCAGCCGGATATCCATCTGATGATTTAAAAAACTGTCTACTTTTAAAATATTTCCCGGCTTGATGGAGCCGTCCTTCAGGATACGTTCTTTTAAAAGCTGCATGGCTTCTCTCTCCTAATTGGATTATTTTGTAAAATTAAATTTATGATACGCCATTCTTTTATGAAGTGCAATTATTTTTTGACAAAAAAGATAAAATAATTGCGGCACAAGATAATGTTGCGTATAATATAAGGGAAAAAATGTGATTTTACATTTGATAAGAAATATTTTTGTCAGAAACGGAGGCTTTAACATGGAAAATAAAATTGTTGTGGATGCAAGAGGCGATCAGTGCCCGATCCCCGTAGTGAAGGCGAAAAAGGCCCTGGAAGGTCTGGGAGGAGCGGGCTGTGTGGAGGTTCTGGTGGACAATGAGATCGCCGTACAGAATCTTACCAGAATGGCAAAACATGCAGGAAAGGACGTTATTTCCAGAAGAATTAAGGATAAAGAATATGAGGTGCTCATCACCTCATCCGGAGAGGAAAACCGTGAACCGGCGGCAGAGGCTGCGCCGGAGACCGAGAAGATTTCCTGTATTCCGGATCAGAGAGGCGCCTGGGTGATCGCAGTGAGCTCGGCGGTGATGGGGCAGGGAAATGATGAGCTTGGCAGGATACTGATGAAGGGCTTTTTGTATGCAGTGACCCAGCTGGAAGAGCTGCCGGAAACCATTCTTTTTTATAATGGCGGGGCTTCACTGACTACGGAGGGCTCCGATTCCCTGGAGGATCTGAAAAGCCTGGAGGCACAGGGCGTTGTCATCAAGACCTGCGGCACATGCCTGAATTATTATGGGCTGACTGATAAGCTGGCGGTAGGTGAAGTGACGAATATGTATGATATTGTGGAAACTCTGGAGAGGGCTTCGAAGGTGATCAGGCCCTGACGGAAGGAGCAGCCATGCGGGAGAAATCATGGAAATTTGTCATCACATTTCATTCTACATCCGAAGCGATCGCAGTGGAACGGTTCTGCAGAGATCAGGGGATACCTGGGAGGATGATACCGGTTCCCAGAGCCATTTCCGCCAGCTGCGGCATGGCATGGTGCGTGCCGTTGGAGCAGAAGGGACTTCTCACGGAGGCGCTGGAGCATTTCGCACATGAGATGGACAAGACTTATGAACTGGAAATATAGGGAGGCGGATGATTATTTTATGAAAGAGTACGAGGTGATCTGGGAAATCTTTAATAAATGTCCCAGGAACCAGATGCGCGATGTGTTTGTGGAAGAGGTGGAGATCGCAGATCCGGAGAGCTACGTAAAGGGAAAATTCGAGGGAAAAGACGTGACCTGTGAAAAGACCGTGCTTCCGGACGGCACGGTGGTCTTTGACATTGTAACATCACAGATTAAACAGCGCTGCTCCTTTACGGAGATTTAGGAGTTGGCAGCATTTCAGCGAGGGCCGAAATGTTAAAGAAGCTGTTTGAAAACAGGAGGAACGCATAAGTTATGGATGGACAGCTTCTCAGAAGGTATGCTATAATGGCGCATAGATGCGGCGTAATTACGGAAAGGAGAAACGATGAGCAATACGAATGAACCCCATGTACACATTCTGGAAGACGGAACTGTGGTGGAGCATACCCATGGCCCCCATACCCATCATCACGGCCATGCGCAGACGAAGGCTGTGCTGAACAGATTGTCCAGAGCTATCGGCCATCTGGAATCCATTAAGCGTATGGTGGAGGACGGGCGCGACTGCAGCGAGGTGCTGATCCAGCTTTCCGCAGTAAAATCCGCGATCAATAATACGGGTAAGATCATTCTTCAGGATCATATAGAGCACTGCATTGTAGATGCAGTGGAGCACGGCGACCGCGAGGCCATTAAAGAGCTGGAAAAGGCGATCGACCGTTTCGTGAAATAACAACCGGGTCCGGCCCGAAAATCAATAAAAATAAGGAGACAGGAAAATGGCAAAAGAGTGCGGCAGTACGACCTGCGATAAATCCAGCTGTGAGGGCTGCGATAAAAAAAATAAGCCCCAGAGCTTTCTGGTGGACATGAACGCTTTCTCAGATGTGAAGCATGTCATCGGCATAATCAGCGGCAAGGGGGGCGTGGGGAAATCCTTTGTCACCGCGTCCCTGGCCAACAGAATGGCGGCAAAGGGCTGTAAGGTGGGAGTCCTGGACGGCGATATCACCGGACCGTCTATCCCGAAAATGTATGGATTGAAGGGCGCTGCAAATGCGGACGACAACGGTATTTATCCCGTGGAGACGAAAAACGGCATCAAGGTGATCTCCATTAATCTGATGCTTCCTACAGAGGAGACGCCGGTTATCTGGAGAGGCCCTGTTCTTGCGAATATGCTGAAGCAGTTCTGGTCGGATGTGATCTGGGGCGAACTGGATTATCTTTTTGTGGATATGCCTCCGGGAACCGGAGACGTGCCCCTGACTGCATTCCAGTCCCTGCCGCTGGACGGAATCGTGATCGTTTCGTCCCCGCAGGATCTGGTGCGCATGATCGTCACCAAGGCTTATAATATGGCGAATATGATGAATATTCCCGTTCTGGGTATTGTGGAGAATTACAGCTACGTATCATGTCCGGACTGCGGCAGGCAGATCAGGGTTTTCGGCGAGAGCCATATCGATGAGATCGCTGCTGATTTAAACATTCCGGTGCTTGGAAAGATGCCGATCGATATGAATTTTGCCGCAAAGGCGGATGAGGGGGCGTTTGATGAAATCCTGAACCCCTATATTGAAGCAGCGGACGGAGCAATGCCGGACTGAATCCGGACTGGCAAAAGCCGGAACCATGAAAGGAGCTTCCAATGAGCGACGTAAGACGTGTATATGCAGAAAAAAAGCCAGCTTATGCTGTAAAAGCGAAGGAATTGAAACATGAGATCAGCAGCTATCTGGGTATTCGGGATGTGACCAATGTCCGGGTGCTGATCCGCTATGATGTGGAAAATATTTCCGACGATGTTTTTGAGAAAGCGTGCGGAACCGTATTTGC
The DNA here is from genome assembly GCA_964528895.1 of uncultured Blautia sp. GTDB lineage: Bacteria > Bacillota > Clostridia > Lachnospirales > Lachnospiraceae > Blautia_A. The sequence goes on from CAZGTY010000002.1 coordinate 89,428, forward strand.
GGAGCCGCCGGTAGACGACCTTTATCAGGAGACCTTTGACGCGGCGGAGGGCAGCCGGGTGTTCTCCGTGGAGTATCTGCCGGGACAGTTTGACCAGAGGGCGGATTCCGCTGTGCAGTGCATACAGTTCCTTAAGGAGGATGCGCAGCCCATCATCCGCTCCGCTACGACCTATGTGATCGAGGGAGCGATTTCTGAGGATGAATTTGAGGCTGTAAAGAGCTATTGCATTAATCCGGTGGATTCCAGAGAGACAGGTATGGAGAAGCCTGATACGCTGGTGACGGTTTTTGATGAGCCGGCGGATGTAAAGATCCTTGACGGCTTTATAAATATGGCGGAGGCAGAGCTCCGGGCTCTCTATGATTCCCTGAACCTTGCCATGACGTTTAAGGATTTTCTTCATATTCAGAATTATTTCAGAGATGAGGAAAAGCGTGATCCTTCCATGACGGAGATCCGTGTGCTGGATACTTATTGGTCGGATCATTGCCGCCACACCACCTTTTCCACCGAGCTTACGGATGTGAAGTTCGGCGAGGGCGATTATCGTAAACCGATCGTACTCACCTATCAGCAGTATCTGGCTGACCGGGAGATCATATACAAAGGGCGGGAGGATAAATTTATCTGCCTGATGGATCTGGCGTTGATGGCCATGAAGAAACTAAAGGCAGAGGGTAAGCTGGCTGATCAGGAGGAATCCGACGAAATCAACGCCTGCAGTATCGTGGTTCCCGTGGATGTGGACGGCAGGGAGGAGGAATGGCTCATTAACTTTAAAAATGAGACGCATAATCATCCTACGGAGATCGAGCCCTTCGGCGGCGCGGCTACGTGTCTGGG
>CAZGTY010000003.1:0-77473 GCA_964528895.1 uncultured Blautia sp.
TATCTGGAATAAGGAGATCGGCATCGCGCCGGAGAGGATCTTCCGTTTCGGCAAGGAGGACAATTTCTGGGAGCACGGCGCCGGTCCATGCGGTCCCTGCTCAGAGATTTATTATGACCGCGGTGAAAAATACGGCTGCGGCAGGCCGGGCTGTACGGTAGGCTGTGACTGTGACAGATACATTGAAGTATGGAATAATGTATTTACCCAGTTTGAAAATGACGGAAACGGAAATTACACGGTACTGGCAAACAAAAACATCGATACAGGTATGGGACTGGAGCGTCTGGCGGTAGTTGTACAGGATGTTCCTTCCATTTTTGATGTGGATACCATCTGTTCTCTTCGAAATCTGGTTTGCGAAATCGCGGGCAGAGAATATGGCAAGGTCTATGACGACGATGTTTCCATCCGCCTGATCACGGACCATATCCGTTCCGCCACCTTTATGATTTCCGACGGCATTATGCCCACGAATGAGGGACGGGGCTATGTACTCCGCCGTCTGATCCGCCGTGCGGCGCGTCACGGGCGTCTTCTGGGTATTCAGGGCACCTTCCTGGCCCGCCTCAGCGAAGAAGTGATCAACGGCTCCAGGATCGGTTATCCGGAGCTGGAGGAAAAGAAGGAGTTTATCTTTAAGGTTCTCACAAATGAGGAAAATCAGTTTAATAAAACCATCGATCAGGGCCTGAAGATCCTGACTGACATGGAGGAGGCTATGAAGGCCGCAGAGGAAAAGGTTCTCTCGGGAGACAATGCATTTAAGCTCTATGATACCTATGGATTTCCGCTGGATCTGACAAAAGAGATCCTGGAGGAAAAGGGCTATGGCGTTGATGAGGAAGGCTTCCGGAGCGCTATGGAGCAGCAGAGGACAAAGGCAAGGGAAGCCCGTGAGGTCACAAATTACATGGGCGCGGATGCCACTGTTTATGATGAGATCGACGCATCGGTGACAACAGAATTTGTGGGTTACGATCATCTTGCCTTTGATTCTGAGGTGACGGTTCTCACAACGGAAACAGAGCTGGTGAACTCCCTGACGGAGGGACAGCGGGGGACTGTTTTTGTGGAAAAGACGCCTTTCTATGCTACCATGGGCGGCCAGGAAGGCGATGCCGGCGTGATCGAGACAGAGAACGGGAAATTTGTGGTGGAGGATACCATCAAGCTGCGCGGCGGCAAATTCGGCCATGTGGGCTATATGGAATCCGGTATGATCTCAGTGGGGGATACCGTTTCTCTTAAGGTGGATAAACAGGGCAGGAAGGATACGGAAAAGAACCACAGCGCTACACATCTTCTTCAGAAAGCGCTGAAGCTTGTGCTGGGCTCTCATGTAGAGCAGAAGGGCTCTCTGGTAACGCCGGAGAGACTGCGTTTTGACTTTGCTCATTTTCAGGCCATGACGCCGGAAGAGCTGGACCGTGTGGAGAAGCTTGTAAAGGAGCAGATCGGGGAAGCCCTGGAGGTGCGAACGGATATTATGGACCTGGAGGACGCAAAGAAGTCCGGCGCTATGGCCCTGTTCGGAGAAAAATATGATCAGAAGGTGCGCGTAGTATCCATGGGGGATTTTTCCAGGGAATTATGCGGCGGTACGCATGTATCCAACACCAGTTCCATCAGCCAGTTTAAGATCCTTTCCGAATCCGGTATTGCTGCAGGAGTACGCCGTATTGAGGCGCTGACCGGAAATGCGGTTCTGGAGTATTATAATAAGCAGGAGGAGATTTTGATGGCCGCTGCAAAGGCGCTGAAGGCAAATCCCTCTGAGGTGCCGGATAAGATTGCCCATCTGCAGGCTGAGCTTAAGGCCGCGCAGAGCGAAAATGAATCTCTGAAAAGCAAGCTGGCACAGGGCGCTCTTGGAGACGTCATGGACATGGTCGTGGAAGTAAAAGGCGTAAAGCTTCTGGCTGCCAGGGTTGACGGTGTGGACATGAACGGTCTGCGCGATCTGGGCGACCAGTTAAAGGAGAAGCTTGGCGAGGGCGTCGTAGTCCTGGTTACGGTAAACGGAGAAAAGGTAAACCTTCTGGCCATGGCTACAGACGCCGCTCAGAAAGCGGGAGCACATGCAGGCAATCTGGTCAGGGCCATCGCAGCCATCGTGGGCGGAGGCGGAGGCGGACGTCCGAATATGGCGCAGGCAGGCGGCAGGAATCCGGCAAAGGCACAGGACGCTGTGGACGCGGCGGCGGGTATACTGGCGGGACAGCTGAAATAGAGGAAATTTTCAAGGAAAATTCAGTCAATGGACTTCAGGGGAATTTTTTTCTAAAAACGCCTAAAACCTGTTGACGAACATTGATGCTTTGATATATAATAATGGAGTGCATAAAATATACCCGAACAGTTGTATTTAAGCACAATCTACAACTGGAGGGAGGTTAGGTGTGAGTCTATGTCAAATGTAATCGTAAAAGAAAACGAGACTTTAGATAGCGCTCTTCGCAGATTCAAGAGAAGCTGTGCAAAAGCAGGTATCCAGCAGGAAATCCGTAAGAGAGAGCATTACGAGAAGCCAAGCGTTCGCCGTAAGAAAAAATCTGAAGCCGCAAGAAAACGTAAATATAATTGATCGTGCGCTAAAATCCCTGACGCAAAGTCAGGGATTTTTGACTGATACCTGAAGCATACGAAAAGGAAAGAGAATACGGAGACAGAAATGAATTTTATCATAATGCCCTTGAAGAAAATCGCGAAGCTTTTGTTCAATCGCATTTTCTACGTAACTGTGGCTCTTTTGATTCAACTGGGATGGATCTTTATCTCGGTTTGGAGACTGGCAGGCTATTCCAGATATATTTCCTGGGGAATTAGTCTGCTTAGTATCGTCGTAGTGCTATGGCTGGTAAATAAGAAGATGAATCCCTCCTATAAGCTGGGCTGGACGCTTCTGATCATGGCAGTGCCAATCTTCGGGCTGACACTGTATATGCTGTTTGGAAAGAGCCGGATAGCCTCTCATATTCAGAAGGAATATGAAAAATTCCATTTGCGGAGCGTTCCCTATATGAAACAGGACGAAGAGGTAATCGACAGGATGAATGAGGAGGATCCCTCTTCAGTAAATCAGTCACAGTATATTTATCAATATTCCGGTTTTCCTGTGTGGGAGAATACCACGGCGGAATACTTTCAGGTGGGAGACGATATGTTTCCCATTCTGGTGGAAGAGCTGAATCAGGCGAAGCATTACATCTATATTGAGTACTTTATTATCAACGATGGGGTTATGTGGCGGACCATTCTGGACATTCTGGAACGAAAGGCTTCCGAGGGGGTTGACGTTCGTCTGATTTATGATGATTTTGGATGCCTTACCACACTTCCTCATAAATATTACGAGATTCTTCGCGCCAAAGGGATCCGGTGCCAGGTGTTTAATCCCTTCCGTCCCATATTGAATATCATACAGAATAATCGGGATCACAGGAAGATCTGTGTGATCGACGGGTATACGGGCTTTACCGGCGGCATTAATCTGGCAGATGAATATATTAACCAGAAAAAGAGATTCGGTCATTGGAAGGATACGGCTGTTATGCTGAAGGGCAACGCGGTCTGGAATATGACAATGATGTTTCTGACAATGTGGTCCTTAATCGATGGAGACACCGGGGAGATCGACTATGAAAAGTATATGCCGTCCCATTTTCATGAAGAGCATTTCGAGAGCGACGGCTATGTGCAGCCCTTCAGCGATACGCCGCTTGATAATGAGGTGGTAGGAGAGAATGTATATTTAAATATCATCAACCGGGCAAAGCATTATGTGTATATTTGTACACCCTATCTGATCATCGATAATGAGATGATGACAGCATTGTGCCTGGCTGCAAAAAGCGGAGTGGACGTCCGTATTATGACGCCCGGCATACCGGATAAAAAGATGGTATTTCTTTTAACACAGTCCTATTATGAGCAGCTTTTGGAGGCGGGTGTAAGGATATATGAATATCAGCCCGGTTTCCTTCATGCGAAATCCTTCGTCTGCGACGATGAGATCGCTGTGGTGGGGACCATTAATCTGGATTACCGGAGCCTGTATCTGCATTTTGAGGACGGCGTCTGGATGTTTAAGAACAGAGTGATCAGCGATCTGCGGGAGGATTTTGAACAGACGATGAAGTACTGTAAGGCTGTGGACATCCGGTTTTGTAAAAACAGAAATGTGATAGTCAGGGGAATACAGAGCATTATGCGGCTGCTGGCTCCCATGCTGTAACGAAATATGTATGTAAGGGGACTGCGGGCTGCTGCAGTCCCTGCTTTTATAATTGCGGATTTTTTTGTGCTGAGCGCATTTGTTCCTCCGGCTGCATTTTGTTTTTTCCCAAAGGCATATTTTTACAGGATGGGCTTTAAAATAGTAGGGAGAGAATCAGCCGGAGTATCTATGAGAAGAAAGCTAAAAAGATTATTGCGCGCAGGACTGATCGCCGTATTGCTTTTCTGTATGAGTGCGCAGGCATTAGCCGTCTATGGAGAAGCGGAGCCGGGTAATGATGCGCAGGAGGAAGGGGAAGCTGCAAAGGAAAAGGCAGGCGAAACGCAGCCGGAAACCCCGGAAGGGGAGGCGGCCGGTCTGGTGGAGGCGCCCAGCGCAGTGCTGATGGAGGCCAGCACGGGAACGGCCATTTTTGAAAAAGGAGGCAGGGAGCGCAGAAGTCCGGCCAGCATTACAAAAATCATGACGCTGATACTGATTTTTGACGCCATTGAAAACGGAACCCTGAAAATGACAGATTCCGTAACAACAAGCGCTTATGCAAAATCCATGGGCGGTTCCCAGGTATTTCTGGAGGAAGGGGAAGTACAGAATGTGGAGACGATGATCAAGTGCATTGTCATTGCATCCGGAAATGATGCAAGTGTGGCCATGGCGGAGCATATTGCGGGAAGCGAGCAGGAATTTGTGCGTCGGATGAATGAACGGGCGGCAGGTCTTGGAATGAAGGATACAAATTTTGTGGACTGCTGCGGACTTACGGAATCTACGGACCATTATACCACCGCATACGACATTGCACTTATGAGTCGGGAGCTGGTTACCCATTACCCCAAAATACTGGAATATTCCTCCATCTGGATGGAGGACATTACCCATGTGACAAGGCAGGGCTCAAAGCAGTTTACTTTAACAAATACAAATAAGCTTATCCGTTCCTACGAGGGGTGCGTGGGATTAAAGACCGGAAGCACCAGCATCGCAAAATATTGCCTTTCAGCCGTAGCCCGGCGAAACGGCGTTACATTGATCTCCGTGGTCATGGCAGCGCCTGATTATAAAGTGAGGTTTCGCGATGCAGCGGCGATGCTCAATTACGGCTTTTCAAAGTGCAGCCTTTACGAGGATTCCCGGCCGGAGGCGCTTCCGCAGGTGTCTGTGAAAAAGGGAATAAAGGATCAGGCTACGGTAAAATATGAAAAAACCTTCCGGTATCTCAGCACCGACGGCACGGCGGTGGACAATGTAGAAAGAAAGCTGGAAATGGAGACGGAGGTGCAGGCGCCGATAAAAAAAGGAGACCGGGCCGGAGCCCTGCACTATTATATGAACGGAAAAGAGCTGGGAAGTGTGAATATACTTTACGTGGAATCCGTTCGGAGAGCAGAATACGGAGACTGTGTCCTCCGGGTGCTGGAGCAGGCATTTTGACAATATATCCCGGATAGCTTATAATGGACTGGATTGACAGATCCCGGATGGCTTCCGGCAGAACGGCAGTTTCAGGAGGGTGTATGAAAAACTTTGTGACAAAGCATTATATAATAGAATCGGAAAAGGTGGCCGGCCGTGAAGTTAAGCTTGCTCTGCTGGCGGATCTTCACGGCATGGTTTTCGGGGAGGATAACAGGTCCCTTTTCCGCGCCATAGACCGGGAGGCGCCGGATGCCATACTTGCAGCCGGAGACATGTTGCTCAGAATGGAGGGGACTTCCTGTGCAAGGGCCGGGAGGCTTCTGAAGGAGCTGGCAGATAAATATCCGGTCTATTACGGACTGGGAAACCATGAGTGTAAAATGTCCGGCACGAAAATCCGGAAGGAGGAATATGAGCTGTATGAGCGCAGAATGACGGCGGAGGGGGTTCATTTCCTCAGAAACAGACGTAAGAGAGTGCGGCTCAAGGATTCGGACTTTACAGTTTGTGGGCTGGAGATTCCCATGGAGTATTATAAAAAGCTCCGGCCGCCGAAGCTTTCTGTGGAAAAGCTATGCAGGCTGATCGGGGAGCCGGATCAGGAGCGGTTTAATATCCTGATTGCCCATAATCCCAGATATGGAGGCTCTTATTTTTCCTGGGGAGCGGATCTTACGGTAAGCGGGCATTATCACGGAGGAATTGTACGTTTTACGGAACACCGGGGCCTCTGTTCCCCGCAGTACCTTTTGTTCCCGCCCTATTGCTGCGGCGACTTTCACAGGGACGGCCGGCATATGATCGTGAGCGCAGGGCTTGGGGAGCACACCATCCCTTTGCGGATCCATAATCCGAGGGAACTTATCATGATTGTGATAAAACCCTTGCAAAAACATTGAAACGCAGGTAAACTATAGAATGGTATTTTGATAAAAAGAGGGAAATTTTATGACAATCCCTGTTAAACTACAGGTCTTTGAGGGCCCGCTGGATCTGCTGCTTCATCTGATCGATAAAAATAAGATTGACATTTATGATATTCCCATCGTGGAGATCACGGATCAGTATATGGAATATGTTCATTCCATGGAGAAAGAGGATCTGGGGGTCATGAGTGAATTTATGGTCATGGCGGCCACCCTTATTGATATCAAGTGTAAAATGCTTCTTCCAAAGGAGGACAATGAGGAGGACGAGGAGGAGGATCCCCGTGCAGAGCTGGTCGCAAAGCTTTTGGAGTATAAGACCTATAAATATATGTCCTACGAACTCAGAGACCGTATGGATGATGCCGCGGGCGTTTTTTATAAGCAGCCCACGATCCCGGAGGAGGTCTTAAAATACCGGCCTCCCGTAGATACGGAGGAGCTGCTTCAGGATCTGACGCTGGAAAAGCTGAACAGCATTTACAAATCCGTTATCCGGAGGCAGGAGGACAAGGTGGATCCTGTGAGAAGCAAATTCGGAAGGATCGAAAAAGAGGAGATCAGCTTGTCGGATAAGCTTTTGCAGATACGGGAATATGCCGGAAAAAACAGGAGGTTCAGCTTCCGGCAGCTTCTGGAAAGGCAGCATTCCCGGGTACAGGTGATCGTGACCTTTCTGTCTGTTTTGGAATTGATGAAAATGGGACATATTCATGTATATCAGGAAGGGCTTTTTGATGATATTCAGGTGGAAGTGGTGACTGATCCGGATACATGGAGACATCTGTCCGAATTTACAGACGAATGATAGAAATGGGGATTTGATCAGTGGAATTGAAAAAGCTGGAGGCTGCTATAGAGGCCATACTGTTTACCATGGGGGATTCCGTGGAGCTGGCGCAGCTTGCAAAAGCTGTTGAACAGGATACAAAGACAACGGAAAAGGTGATTCACCACATGATGGACCGTTACCGTGAGGAAGATCGGGGAATTCAGATCATCGAACTGGAAAATGCCTATCAGATGTGTACGAAAAAGGAGTACTGTGAATATCTGATCCGGCTGGCCCTGCATCCGAAGAAACCGGTTCTGACAGACGTCATGCTGGAAACCTTGTCCATTATTGCCTATAAACAGCCGGTGACCAGGGCGGAGATTGAGAAGATACGGGGAGTAAAGTGCGATCACGCGGTAAATAAGCTGATGGAATATGATCTGGTAAAGGAACTGGGGCGTCTGGATGCGCCCGGGCGTCCGATACTTTTTGGTACGACGGAAGAATTTTTGCGTTCCTTCGGGGTACAGGGGCTGGATGAGCTTCCGGTGGTGGATCCGGTCCGCCTGGAGGATTTTAAAGCAGAAGCAGAAGAAGAAATTCAGATTCGTCTGGATGTATAAAGAGGATGATGAAAAACAATGCCTACAACATACGCACATGATCTTTTTGGAAAAAAGGTATATAAAAAGCTTCCTGCCGAGATGAAGCAGGTGATACGAAAATATGGGAACCTGTACCGTATCGGTCTGCACGGCCCGGACATACTCTTTTATTTTCTGGTGAATAAGAGGGTGGTGGATGTGGGAATATCCATGCACAGAGAAAAGGCACGGGGATTTTTTGAAAGAGGAATGGAGCTTGTACGCTATATGGACGATGAACCTCTTCTGGCATATATGTTGGGATTCGGGTGCCATTATCTTCTGGACTCCGCCTGCCATCCCTATGTAAATGAAATGGCAGATAAAAAGGTGATCAGCCATACGATCCTTGAAAAGGAATTTGACCGTACTCTGATGCTGGAAACGGGTAAAAATCCCTATCGCTTTTATCCGTCGCACTGCATCGTGCCTAAACGCAGCTACGCGGAGACCATTCATAAGGCAATCGAGGAGGTATCGGCGGGAAATATCCTTATCTCTCTGAGATTGATGAAATTTTTTACCAACTGTATGGTCTATGACAACAGCGGCAGACGGATGCGAATGATCCATCTGATCACCAGGATCTACAGCGAGGAGAAGGCAGGGGAGGCTCTGGAGCATTTCATGAAGAAGGACCCGGTAAAGGGCAGTGAAGGACCGGTAGGCGAGCTGCACAGGTACTTTGACGATGCGGTGGAGGCAGCTCCGGAGGAGCTAAAGGAGCTTTTTGCACTTGCCAGTGAACCGGGGGTCCTCTCCGCGCGTTGGGACCGCACCTTTAACAAATAAAGTATTCCGCGGCTTTTTGCCTGCTTTAAGAATCGGGAATAATGAAGGCGTGTCTGCATAAAATAATCCTATAATGATATCGAGGTGGATTATGAAATTCGGACGTGCTGCAGGAATCGCTTTTGCAGTGATTTCAATGATGATGGCCCAGGTATCCGTCATGGCCGGGAAAGAAACGGATGAGACGGATGGACCTGGGAATCTTTATGCTCTTTCTGCGGTTTTGATGGATGGAGAAACCGGACGGGTATTGTATGAAAAAGAGGGAGATGCGCCAAGACCCATGGCCAGTACCACAAAGGTGATGACCTGCATACTTGCGCTGGAAAATTCAGCGGGCGACGACTATGTGGCAGTCTCCGAAAATGCGGCTGCACAGCCGGATGTGCAGTTAAATATGCAGGCCGGAGAGCAGTATTATATGGAAGATCTTCTCTACTCACTCATGCTGAAAAGCCATAATGATACGGCTGTGGCCATTGCAGAGCATCTGGGCGGCACCGTGGAGGGCTTTGCTGCCATGATGAATGAAAAGGCCGCGGAGATCGGCTGTACGGATACGCATTTTGTGACACCGAACGGTCTGGATGCGGAGGACGAGGGAGGAGAGCACCATACGACGGCAAAGGATCTGGCTCTGATCATGCGGTATGCCCTTAATAATAAGACTTTTCTTCACATTACGCAGACGCGGGACTACACTTTTTCGGATATAAGCAAAAAACGACAGTTCTCCGTACACAATACAAATGCGCTTTTGGATATGACTGACGGCGTCCTTTCCGGAAAAACCGGTTTTACCGGAAATGCAGGATACTGCTATGTGTGCGCCTGCGAAAAAAACGGAAAGACTATGATTGTGTCGCTTCTGGGCTGCGGTTGGCCCGGAAATAAAAATTATAAGTGGAAGGACACGCTGAAGCTTTTGGAATACGGAGATTCCGCCTATGATTACCGGAATGTCGTTATTGATCCGGAGCTTAAAAGGGTGCTTGTCACAGACGGGGCTGACGATTCCCTGAAACTGAATGAGCCTCTGTATATGGAACCGGTATGCGATATTCCCGATGAAGAAAAGAACCGGAGGCTGCTTTTAAAGAGCAGTGATGAAATACTCTGCAGAGTGATGCTTCCGGATGTCATCTCCGCACCGGTAAAAAAAGGACAGAAAATCGGGCAGATCACTTACACTCTCAATGGAGCAGCCTTATATACTTATCCGGTGCTGGCCTCTTCCACGATTTCGGGCCGTACGTTTTCCTGGTGCCTGAACCGGGTGTTCCATTCATATTTTCATTAATCCGTATTATCTGATAACAGCTTCGCTCCATCCAAAAAATCCCTAAAACCTATTGAAAAAACCCACGAAATAAAGTACAATTATAATCGGCAAAAATTTGGTTATACTTTTTAATTCTTATAAAATGGAGGGCAAACGAGAATGAGTAACGGAACACCAAGCTTAGCAGGCACAAGAATTACTTCTTTGCTTGACGCGAACAGTTTTGTTGAAATCGGACAAAGTGTAACAGCCAGAAATACAGATTTTAACATGACTGCGACAAAGGCACCTTCAGATGGCGTTATCACCGGATATGGTGTCATTGACGGGAATCTGGTATATGTATACAGCCAGGATGCATCCGTACTGAACGGTACAGTAGGTGAAATGCATGCAAAGAAGATTTGCCGTTTATATAATCTGGCCATGGAAACAGGCGCGCCGGTGGTCGGGCTGATCGACTGCGCGGGTCTGAGACTGCAGGAGGCTACAGACGCGCTGGCCGCTTTCGGAGAGATATATCTGAAGCAGACCATGGCGTCTGGCGTGATTCCGCAGATCACTGGTATTTTCGGTACCTGCGGCGGAGGAATGGCAGTGGTGCCTGCACTGACAGATTTTACCTTTATGGAGGAGAAAAAGGCGAAAATGTTCGTAAATTCTCCCAATGCGCTGGAGGGAAATCATGAATCCAAATGTAATACTTCCACCGCAAAGTATCAGAGTGAGGAGACAGGTCTGATCGACGGCATCGGAACAGAGGAGGAAATCCTCGGACAGATCCGCGAGCTGGTATGCCTGCTCCCGTCTAACTATGAAAGCAATGATGCTTTTGACGACTGCACGGATGATCTGAACCGTGTATGTGACGACCTGGCAAACTGCGCGGGAGACACGGCCATCGCACTTTCCAGAATCGCTGACAATGGACAGTTCTTTGAGATCAAGGCGGGCTACGGCAGGGATATTGCCGCCGGCTTTATCCGCCTGAACGGAGCTACCGTGGGCGCAGTTGCCAACAGAAGCGAGATTTATGATGCAGAAGGAAATAAAACGGATGAAATGGACGGCACAATCTCTGCAAGAGGCGCCAGAAAGGCGGCGGATTTTGTGAAGTTCTGCGATGCATTTGATATTCCGGTGCTGACATTGACCAATGTCACAGGCTTTGCAGCTACGATATGCAATGAGCGTCTCATGGCCAAATCAGTGGGAGAAATGGTACATGCATTTGCCGCTGCCACAGTTCCGAAGGTGAATGTGATCATCGGCAAGGCATACGGCACCGCATATGTTGCAATGAACAGCAAAGCCATCGGTGCAGACATGGTATATGCATGGGACAGCGCCGAGATCGGTATGATGGATGCTTCTCTGGCCGCAAAGATCATGTATGCGGGAGCTGACGCCGCCACGCTTAACGAGAAGGCGGCAGAGTACAGAGAACTGCAGTCCGGCGTGGAATCCGCTGCTGCAAGAGGTTATGTGGATACCATCATCAGCCCGGCTGATACCAGAAAATATGTGATCGGCGCTTTTGAAATGCTTTTTACAAAGAGAGAAGGCCGTCCTTCGAAAAAGCATGGAACGGTCTGAGAGAGGTGGGCATATGAAGCATATTTTTAAGAAAATGTCCTCTGTTTGTGCCGCGGCCCTTTGTGCAGTGTCTCTGACATTTACCGGCGCGGCTGCAGTTTCTGCGGAGGCCGATGTGGATGAGTCCATAAAGGAGTATCTGATCACTACCTGCGAGAGCCTTACAGAGACGATCATCCCCCTTTCTGAGGAGGAGATAGCAAGCTATATTGCGGGCGGTGACGATTTCACCACAAGCGCCATGTCATCCTGGTCCGGTTCCAGGGACGAGCTGGGTGAGCTGAATGAGCTGATGGACGCTGTTGTTGAATATTCCGACGGCCAGTATACGGTCACTGTCCCGGGAGATTTCACAGATGCGGATGCAAATTTCGTATACGTATTTGATGAGAGCGGTACGCCGGTTTCTCTCAGCGTGGACGTGCAGTATCCCATGAGCGTCACCCTTCAGCGGGCGGCCCTGAATACTGTGATGGGTATCTGTACCGTATTCCTGGTACTTATATTTCTGGCATTTGTTATTTATCTGTTCCGTTTTATCCCGGCGCTTGTCGAGGGGAAAAAGGAAAATGCGGACGTGCCTGCGGCTGTTCCGGCTCCGGCAGTCAGTGATGCGGCCCCTGTGGCTGAGAAAGCAGATGATACAGAGTTGATCGCCGTGATCGCAGCTGCCATTGCAGCCGGCGAAGGCACAAGCCCGGATGGCTTTGTGGTTCGTTCCATCCGAAAAGTAAATCGTAAAAAATGGTAAAAACATCAGGAGGATTTTAAAATGAAAAGTTATGTAATCACCGTAAACGGAACAGCATATGAAGTAACCGTAGAGGAGACCGGAAGTGTTTCCGCTCCTGCTGCAGCAGCTCCGGCATCAGCTCCCAAGGCCGCGCCAAAGGCAGCTCCCAGGGCAGAGGCTCCGGCCGTCGGCGCAGGCAGCGTAAAGGTAACTGCAGGTACTGCGGGTAAGGTATTGAAGGTTGTTGCAAAAGTCGGACAGGCAGTAAAAGCCGGCGACAGCATTATTATTCTGGAAGCCATGAAGATGGAAATTCCGGTTGTAGCTCCTCAGGACGGTACCGTTGCAAGCATTGATGTAGCTGAAGGCGCAGCTATCGAAAATGGAGATACACTGGCAACCATGAACTAAGATGGGAGGTAGACGTTAAATGTCTTATATTACAGATACATTGTCCAACCTGCTCCATCAGACGGCGTTTTTTAATCTTACCTGGGGTAATTATCTGATGATCCTGGTGGCATGTGTGTTCTTATATCTTGCGATCCGCAAGGGATTCGAGCCGCTGCTTCTGGTTCCGATCGCTTTCGGTATGCTTCTGGTTAATATCTATCCGGACATTATGGCCAATCCGGAGGATATGTCCAATGGCGTGGGCGGACTTTTGCATTATTTTTATTTACTGGATGAGTGGAGTATTTTACCTTCGCTGATCTTTATGGGTGTAGGCGCGATGACAGACTTTGGCCCGCTGATCGCCAACCCCAAGAGCTTCCTTCTGGGAGCAGCCGCACAGCTTGGTATCTACGCGGCATATTTCCTGGCCATTTTCCTTGGATTCAACGGAAAGGCAGCGGCGGCGATCTCCATCATTGGCGGTGCGGACGGCCCGACTTCCATTTTCCTTGCGGGAAAGCTTGGTCAGACAGCCCTGATGGGACCTATCGCGGTGGCGGCATATTCCTATATGTCTCTGGTCCCGATCATCCAGCCGCCTATCATGAAGCTCTTTACCACAGAGAAGGAGCGCAAGATCAAGATGGAGCAGCTTCGTCCGGTATCCAGGCTGGAGAAGATCCTGTTTCCTATCGTGATCACCATCGTCGTATGTATGATTCTGCCTACCACAGCTCCGCTGGTCGGTATGCTTATGCTCGGCAATCTTTTCAGAGAGTGCGGCGTTGTTAAGCAGCTTACAGAGACTGCTTCCAATGCTCTGATGTATATCGTAGTTATCCTGCTGGGTACCTCCGTAGGAGCTACCACCAGTGCGGAAGCGTTCCTGAATATGAATACCATTAAGATCGTTATTCTGGGACTTGTTGCATTTGCTTTCGGCACACTGGGCGGTGTGCTTCTCGGCAAGCTGATGTGCAAGCTGTCCGGAGGCAAGATCAACCCGCTGATCGGTTCCGCAGGTGTATCGGCGGTTCCTATGGCGGCCCGTGTATCACAGAAGGTGGGCGCTGAGGCAGACCCGACGAACTTCCTTCTGATGCATGCCATGGGCCCGAACGTGGCGGGTGTTATCGGTACAGCCGTAGCAGCCGGTACATTTATGGCAATCTATGGATTATAAGCTTCATTAAAATATAAGGAGAAATAATTATGGCAGAAATAGAAAAAAAACCTGTAAAAATAGTGGAAACCATTCTGCGTGATGCTCACCAGTCCCTGATTGCGACGCGTATGAGCACTGAACAGATGCTTCCTATCGTAGACAAGCTTGATAAAGTCGGCTATCACGCGGTAGAGTGCTGGGGAGGCGCTACCTTCGACGCTTCCCTCCGCTTCCTGAAAGAAGATCCGTGGGAGAGACTGCGCAAGCTCCGTGACGGCTTTAAAAATACAAAGCTTCAGATGCTGTTCCGCGGACAGAATATCCTTGGATATCGTCCCTATGCAGATGATGTGGTAGAGTATTTCGTACAGAAATCCGTAGCAAACGGAATCGATATCATCCGTATTTTTGACTGCCTGAACGACATTCGGAATCTGCAGACCGCCGTTACGGCGGCAAATAAGGAGAAGGCTCACGTACAGGTGGCTCTTTCCTATACGTTGGGTGACGCCTATACGTTGGAATACTGGACAGGCATCGCAAAACAGATCGAGGAGATGGGTGCGGATTCCATCTGTATCAAGGATATGGCCGGACTCCTTGTTCCCTATAAGGCGACTGAGCTTGTATCCGCATTAAAGTCTGCGGTTAAGATCCCCATTGATCTTCATACGCATTATACCTCCGGTGTTGCTTCCATGACCTATCTGAAAGCAGTAGAGGCCGGTGTGGATATCATCGATACGGCTATCTCTCCATTTGCACTGGGGACCTCTCAGCCTGCAACGGAGGTTATGGTAGAAACCTTCAAGGGTACTCCTTATGATACGGGCTTAGACCAGAATCTGTTGGCTGAAATCGCAGATTACTTCCGCCCGATTCGTGATGAGGCCCTTGAGAAAGGCCTGCTGAATCCGAAGAACATGGGCGTTAATATCAAGACTCTTCTTTATCAGGTTCCGGGCGGTATGCTTTCCAACCTTACCTCCCAACTGGCCGAGCAGAAGGCGGAAGATAAATTCTACGACGTTCTGGAAGAGGTTCCCCGCGTTCGTAAAGACCTGGGCGAGCCTCCGCTGGTTACACCGTCTTCTCAGATCGTTGGTACGCAGGCCGTATTTAACGTTCTTATGGGTGAAAGATACAAGATGGTCACCAAGGAGACAAAGGATATTTTAAGCGGTAAATACGGCGCGACGGTTAAGCCCTTTAATCCGGAGGTCCAGAAGAAGTGTATCGGAGATACGGAGCCGATCACCTGCAGACCTGCGGATCTGATAGACAATGAGCTGGATAAGCTGGAAAGTGAGATGGCTCAGTACAAGGAGCAGGATGAGGACGTTCTTTCCTATGCGCTGTTCCCGCAGGTCGCTATTGACTTCTTTAAGTATCGCCAGGCACAGGAGACGAAAGTGGATGAAACGGCAGCGGATACCAGCAACGGAGCTTATCCTGTATAAGGGAAATCCGTTCTGAGGAGACAGCGGATCATGGATTATGCAAAAGAATCATTGAAATTGCATTATGAATTAAAGGGCAAGATCGAGGTGACCGCCCGGGCGGCAGTAAACAGCAGGGAGGCGTTGAGCCTTGCTTATACTCCGGGGGTCGCACAGCCCTGTCTGGAAATCCGGAAAGATATTAATAAAAGCTATGAGCTCACCAGACGCTGGAATACAGTGGCGGTTGTCACAGACGGCACGGCAGTACTTGGTCTGGGCGATATCGGCCCGGAGGCCGGTATGCCGGTTATGGAAGGGAAATGTGTGCTGTTTAAGGCCTTTGGTGATGTGGATGCGGTTCCTCTTTGTATCCGGAGCAAGGATGTGGATGAGATCGTGAATACGGTCTGTCTGCTGGCCGGAAGCTTCGGCGGTATAAATCTGGAGGATATTTCCGCACCGCGCTGCTTCGATATAGAGAAAAAGCTGAAGGAGCGCTGTGATATTCCCGTTTTTCATGATGATCAGCACGGTACGGCAGTTATTACTCTGGCTGGTATGATCAATGCTCTGAAGCTGGTAGGGAAAAAGCTGGAGGATGTAAAGATCGTTACATCCGGAGCCGGAGCTGCGGGCATTGCCATCATCCGCCTGCTGATGTCCATGGGACTTCGAAATGTTATCATGACGGACCGCCATGGGGCTATTTATGAGGGCAGGGATCATCTGAATCCCGTTAAGGAGGAGATGGCCGGGATCACGAATTTTGATCATGAGAAGGGAAAACTTGAAGATGTGATCAGGGGGGCGGATGTGTTTATCGGCGTTTCCGCTCCCGGTACTCTGACTGCTGACATGGTGCGGATGATGGCAAAGGATCCAGTGATCTTTGCCTGTGCGAACCCCACGCCGGAGATCTTCCCGGAGGAGGCCATTAAGGCCGGGGCTGCGGTGGTATCCACCGGACGTTCCGATTATCCCAATCAGGTGAACAATGTTCTCTGTTTCCCGGGTATTTTCCGTGGTGCGCTGGATGTACGGGCCTCGGATATCAATGATCAGATGAAGGTGGCTGCCGCATATGCGCTTGCAGGTCTGGTAAGTGATGAAGAGCTCAGTGCGGAGTATATTCTGCCGGCAGCCTTTGATCCCAGGGTAAAGGACGCGGTGGCAGAGGCAGCGAAAAAAGCGGCGATCGAGAGCGGAGTTGCCAGAATATAGGATTTTTCCGGAGGGTACACACTGTTTGTGGTGTGTGCCCTTTTTGCGGGACGACGGTTTTTCCAGGTGTGACTTGCTTTCTTTTTATTTTCTGGTATGATGTAGAAAGATATTGTAAACAGGAGTATTTTATGATTCCAGAGTCAGAAGCCTGTCTCCACGGAATGCTTGCATTTCTGTGGAGACAAGGCTTAATGACCCGCCCCGATATGAGCATGAAGTGGTGCGCAAGCGCCACGGGAATGCGAATATTGGGCGGATTGTGGGAGCGCGAAGCGCGGAACAATCCGGGAATCAGCTATTGACGGGTAAATCATTTTATGAGGAAAACGATCATCATCGGCGGAGGGGCGGCTGGGATGCTGTGCGGAGTATATGCCGCCGAAAACGGAAATGAGGTCCATATATTTGAAAAAAACGAAAAGCTTGGGAAAAAGCTGTATATCACCGGAAAGGGAAGATGCAATGTAACCAATGACTGCAGCACAGAAGAACTGTTTCCGGCAGTAATGAGCAACCGCAAATTTCTCTACAGTGCATTTTATGCATATGACAGCCGGAAAACCATGGAATTCTTTGAAAAATCCGGAGTACCCTTAAAAACAGAAAGAGGAAACCGGGTATTCCCCGTGTCCGGCCATTCTTCGGATATCATCCGGGCTCTGGAAATACGCCTGAAAAAAGCGGGAGCCTGCGTACATCTGAACAGCGAGGTGCAGGAGATACTTGCAGAAAAGGGATGCGCCGCAGGAATCCGGCTCACAGAGGGGACAGAAATAGCGGGGGACTATGTAGTAGTCGCTACGGGAGGACTGTCCTATCCGTCCACGGGATCTACCGGAGACGGATACAGGATGGCGGAAAAACTGGGCCATCATGTAACCGGGCTCAGCCCGTCCCTGGTGCCCTTGAAAACGGAGGAGGACTATATTCCCAGGCTGCAGGGCCTGTCCCTGAAAAATGTCGGCCTGACCATAAAAAACGGAAATAAGGTACTCTATCAGGATTTCGGTGAAATGATGTTTACCCATTTCGGCGTAACCGGCCCTATGGTACTGTCTGCCAGCGCCCATCTGGGAAAGCATCGGGATAAGGGAACGCTGCGGGGTTATATCGACCTGAAGCCGGCGCTTGATCCGGAACGGCTGGACGCCAGAATCCTGCGGGAATTTAAGGCAGGACCAAATAAACATTTTAAAAATGTGATCGGCGCTTTATTTCCGGCGTCCCTTGTTCCGGTAATGGTGGATCTTGGAGGGATCCCTGCAGAAAAACCCATACACGAAATATCCAGAGAAGAGAGGCTTCAGTTCGGGAAGCTGATAAAGGCATTTCCATTTACCATCACCGGTATGGGCGAATTCAAGGAAGCCATCATCACCAGAGGAGGAATTTCCGTAAAGGAAATCCAGCCGGGAACAATGGAATCCAAACAGATCCCGCACCTGTATTTTATTGGGGAGGTTCTGGATCTGGATGCGGTAACCGGCGGCTATAATCTGCAGATCGCCTGGTCCACCGCATATCTTGCGGCAATGGCTGTGAGCGGGAAATGACAGGTATAAATACCACAATAAAAAGCTATGACTACGGAGGAGAATCGAATGATCTATAATATTGCAATCGATGGACCTGCGGGCGCGGGAAAAAGCACCATTGCAAAGAGATTGGCCAGAGAACTTTTTTTTATTTATGTGGATACCGGGGCGATGTACCGTGCAATGGCCCTGTATCTCATAAAACGGGGGACGGACCCGTCAGATCCGGAGCAAATAGCCGAAGTGTGCCAGGAGCCGGAAATTACCATCCGGTATCAGGAGGGAGAGCAGATCGTTCTGTTAAACGGCGAAAACGTAAACGACCGCCTTCGCACGGAGGAGGTTGGAAATATGGCGTCCGTAAGCTCGGCGAATCCGGCAGTCCGCCGGAAGCTGCTGGAGCTTCAGCGGGAGCTGGCCGGAAAGCAGAGCGTGATCATGGACGGAAGGGACATCGGTACCACCATCCTTCCAAATGCAGATGTGAAAATTTATCTGACGGCAAGCTCCCGGTGCAGAGCGGAGCGGCGGTATCTGGAACTTAAGGAAAAGGGCGTGGATTGTGACTTCCGGGAGATCAAACAGGATATCGAAGAACGGGACCGGCGGGACATGAACCGTGAGATATCCCCTCTTAAAAAGGCGGAGGATGCGGTTCTTCTGGATTCCTCAGAGATGAGCATCGAGGAAGTAGTAAATGCCATATTACAGATCTGTCATGATAAAATGATTAAATAAGCAGGATGAATGAAATGAAAGTAAAAACAGCGAAAACAGCGGGCTTTTGCTTTGGAGTGAAACGCGCGGTGGATAAGGTTTATGAGCTGATTGAATCCGGGGTCGCCCCCATCTATACTCTCGGGCCCATTATTCATAATGAATCCGTTGTCTCTGATCTGGAGGAAAAGGGAGTTTTCGTAATAGAGGAAAAGGACATTCCAGCCATCGAGAAGGGAACGGTGGTGATCCGGTCCCACGGGGTGGGCAGGACTGTCTATGAAATGCTTGAAAAACAAGGGCTTTCCTATGTGGATGTGACCTGTCCCTTTGTGCTGAAAATCCACAGGATCGTAGAGCGGGAGAGCACTTCGGGAAAGCATATCATCATTATAGGAGATGCGGATCATCCGGAGGTCCGGGGGATCTGCGGATGGTGCCGGGGAAGCTATACTGTGCTTGGGACAGAGGAAGAGGCTGAGAATTATCAGCCGGAGAACGGCAGAGAAATATGTGTGGTTTCACAGACGACATTTAATTACAACAAATTTAAAGATTTAGTTGAAATTCTCAGCAAAAAGAGGTATTATAAATATAATTTATTTTTTTTAAATGTTTTGAACACTATTTGTAATGCTACCGAAGAACGGCAGAAAGAAGCTAAATCCATAGCCGGAGAGGTAGATACTATGCTGGTCGTCGGCGGCAGGCATAGTTCAAATACTCAAAAGCTGTTTGAAATATGTAAAAAGGAATGTGGAAATACTTACTATATACAAACACCTGTTGACTTGGACCTCAAAATGTTCCATCGCAGTAGTTATGTAGGTATTACAGCGGGGGCGTCAACCCCTAAGAAAATTATTGAGGAGGTTCAAGATTATGTCAGAGTTAAGCTTTGAACAGATGCTGGAGGATTCCGTGAAAACCATCAGAAACGGGGAAATTGTACAGGGTACTGTCATCGATGTCAAGGATGAGGAGATTATTTTGAATATTGGATATAAGGCAGACGGTATTATCACAAAGAACGAATATTCCAATGATCCGGGTCTGGTATTGTCAGAGGCTGTACATGTTGGCGATACTATGGAAGCCAAGGTGCTGAAAGTAAACGACGGCGAAGGACAGGTTATTCTTACTTATAAGAGACTTGCGGCAGAAAAGGGAAATAAACGCCTTGAGGAGGCATTTGAGAGCCAGGAGGTACTGAAGGCTACTGTAACACAGGTGCTGGACGGCGGGCTGTGTGCAAACGTAGAGGGGACAAGGGTATTTATTCCCGCAAGCCTTGTATCCGATACTTATGAGAGAGATCTTTCCAAGTATGCCGGGCAGGAGATCGAATTTGTGATCACGGAGTTTAATCCGAGAAGACGCCGTATCATTGGTAACCGCAAGCAGCTTCTTCTGGCTGAAAAGGCAGAAAAACAGAAGGAGCTGATGGAACGGATCCATGTAGGCGATACAGTAACAGGCACGGTTAAGAATGTGACGGATTTTGGCGCGTTCATCGATCTGGGCGGCGCGGATGGCCTGCTTCATATCTCCGAGATGTCCTGGGGCAGAGTGGAAAGCCCGAAGAAAGCGTTTAACGTAGGGGAGGAGCTTAAGGTCCTGATCAAGGATATCAATGGCGATAAGATCGCACTTTCCCTGAAATTCCCGGAGGAGAATCCGTGGCTGACAGCAGCGGAGAAATTCGCTGTGGGTAATGTAATCAAAGGAAAAGTTGCACGTATGACGGATTTCGGCGCTTTTGTAGAGCTTGCGCCCGGTATTGATGCGCTTCTGCATGTGTCTCAGATTTCCAGGGAGCATGTTGCAAAGCCTGCGGATGTTTTGAAGATCGGTCAGGAGATCGAGGCTAAGGTCGTTGATTTCAATGGCGCGGATAAGAAAATCAGTCTCAGCATGAAGGCTTTGGGGACACAGGCAAAGGATGCGCCTGTGGAGGCGCCGGCAGAGGAAACGTCTGAGGAAGTACCGGCAGTGGAAGCGCCTGTGGAGGCACCGGCAGAGGAAGCGTCTGAGGAAGTACCGGCAGTGGAAGCTCCTGCGGAGGTGTCGGCAGAGGAAACGTCTGCGGAAGTACCGGCAGAGGAAGTTCCTGCGGAGGCGCCGGCAGAGGAAGCGCCTGTGGAGGAGCCGTCCGCAGAAGAATAATTCAGGATGCAGATTTAAGGGTATTGCGTTTGCAATATCCTTTTTTTTTCAAATATCATGCGGTCTTTATTTTCCCAGGCTGCGGAGCATCACCGGAAGGGCGTGAGACAGATATTCCGTTTGCATGTTCCTGTCAGATAAAAACGCCTCGTTTACGGGGAACCAGGTATAGCAGGTGTCCGGGGCGGCTGCTTTTCGAAGGCTTTTGTCCATAAAAGAGGAGAGGGATTTGGGGATAGCCATGTCCTCGCCGGGGATGTAGTCGTAATCCCTGAAGTTTTCGTAGAATCGCCGCAAACGTCCGTCCTTCGGGGTGACCAGTAGACGCGCAAGCTTTTCTTTTCCACTGAGATAAAAGTTCTTTCCCCCTGCGGAAAATTCCTGTGGAAGCGCAACCGGAAGCCGGAGCAGAAAAAGAAGCTGATCTTTTGTGAGGTACGCATCCTTTATGTAATAATCCCTATGATACAGGCACAGATAACCGAGCATTGGGAGAATGCTGCAGAGACCTGTAAGATCCTCGCGATTGTGTCCGAGGATCAGGGAAAGAGTGTCGTCATTATGGCTGATTGTATAATCCCTGTACAGACGGATACATTTTTCGCCATCCGGCTGCTGCCTGTCCTTATATCCCAAAAAACGCTCCAGATCCGGCTGCCTCATAGAGGGGAGGTTCAGGAGGCTTTTCAGCGGTTTTAACGCCCGGTACAGGTCCAGCGACGGCTTTTTTCCAAATGGGTCCGGAAGCCGGCGGCTCTTGCATCGTGCAGTGACAAAGGGCTGGTCAAAGGAATCTCCATTATATTGAATGGTACAGCTGCAGGAAGCGAGAAACAGGGAGAACTCCCGAAGGATATCCGGTTCTTCATCCGTGTGCTCAGCAAACCACTGATAAAGCTGCCAGGCATTTTCTTCATAGATGACAGCGCCGATGAGATAGACAGCGGAGGAATCCCTGGACAGGCCGGTCGTTTCGATATCATAAAAAACGGGAGAAATATCAGATAATTCTAAACAGTATCCGGACAGTTGGTTAACAGTGTCAGGGTCCGGGAAATTTTGCGGAATCGATATTTTTTTAATAATCATTCTGGAGTCCTTTCTTTTATATTTTGAGGATTGCGTGAGCATGCAGCGCGGAGCAATTCGGTATCAAAAGGGGTAAAATATCTTTTAATTTCAACATTACGTATAGCATTATACACATTGTTTTCAAAATTGGGTAGTGAATTTTTGGCGGAATTAAGTTATAATGCTTATAGATGTTTGCGTTAAAGTGGGAAAGGACTTTTTATGTGGAATGTTGTTTTTCTTGGAGAAGATTTTTATCATATTATTAACTGGTTTTTTATATACAGCTTTCTCGGCTGGGTCTGGGAGACGGTCTATATTTCCATAAGGCAGGGGCAGTTTGTGAACCGGGGTTTTATCAACGGGCCTCTGTGTACCATATATGGATTCGGCGCGGTGGCCGTTTATCTGATTCTGCGCCCACTGGAGGCGAATACATTCGCTCTTTATGGAGGAGGACTGGTGGTTGCCACAGTTCTGGAATATTTCACCGCGCTTCTTATGGAGAGTATTTTTCATACTACCTGGTGGGATTACAGCAAGGACAAATTCAATTTCCAGGGCCGTATTTGTCTGAGAGCTTCTCTTGGCTGGGGCGGATTTACGGTTCTTTTGTTCCGTGTGCTGCATCCTATGGTGGAAGAACTGGTGGAGCTGTATCCGCGTGTCGTCGGCCAGTGGTCGGTATGTGTGTTCGGGATCGTGTACATATTTGATTTCAGCACGTCCGCGGCAGCAGCCCTGCATTTGCGGGAGCGCATCCCCGTATGGGAGGCGGATGTGGAAAAACGCCGCAAAGAGCTTATACTTGAAGCCAATGAAAAAATGGAAGAATGGGGGAGAGCTCATGGAGTGTCTGTTTCCGATATGAAGTCCCGCATTGAAAATCTGGAGCTTTTTGATGCTTTTGAGGAGAAGCGGAAGTCTTTGATCGAAGAGACAAGAAGGGAGCTTTTGAAATACAGACACAGTATTACTTCCGGCGCGGAGCGGAGCGCCAGACGTTTTGTAAAGGCATACCCGAATCTGGACAGAGGCTATCGCCTGCGCCATAATAAGGCTGAAAAAAGGGAACGGGAATAATCGCGCCATTGGCGTATTACATAAAAAAGGAGGGAGCATATGGGATTTTTAACCTTCAAGGGTGGAGTCCATCCTTATGATGGTAAGGAGTTGTCAAAAAATTGCCCGATCGAAGAATTTCTTCCACAGGGGGAAATGACCTACCCCGTATCGCAGCATATCGGAGCGCCGGCTGTTCCGGTGGTAGCCCGGGGGGATCGTGTTCTGAAAGGACAGCTGATCGCAGAACCGGGAGGCTTCGTTTCTGCGGCGATCCATTCTTCCGTTTCAGGGAAGGTAAAGGGGATCGAGCCGCGGCTTGTGGCTGCGGGAACCATGTGTAACGCCGTCATCATTGAGAATGACGGACTGTATGAGGAGACAGCCTATACCCCGGCAGAGCTTGCGGATCTGTCCAGGGAGGATATTCTCCGGCGAATCCGTGAAGGCGGCGTAGTAGGAATGGGAGGGGCGGGCTTCCCCACCCATGTGAAGCTGGCGCCGAAGGAACCGGAGAAGATCGATTACGTACTGGTAAACGGCGCGGAATGTGAACCCTATCTGACCAGTGATTACCGCAGAATGCTGGATGAACCGGAAAAGGTAATCGAAGGCCTTCGTGTGATCCTGAAGCTGTTCGACAATGCAAGAGGCTTTATCTGTATCGAGGATAATAAGTCCGACTGTATTGAAAAGATGAAAAGCCTTGTAAAGGTTGAGCCCCGCATGGAGGTCAGGGAGCTGATGACAAAATATCCCCAGGGCGGTGAGCGTACGTTGATCTATGCCACCACAGGCCGTGAGATTAATTCCACCATGCTTCCGGCGGATGTGGGCTGTGTGGTGGACAACGTTGATACGGTTGTGGCGATCTATCAGGCGGTTATCCAGGGGATTCCGGTTATGAGCCGCATCGTTACTGTCACCGGCGATGCCATTAATCATCCGAAAAACTTTACCGTACCTACCGGAACGAAGCTGGAAGAGCTGATCAGCGCTGCGGGCGGCCTGAAGGATAAGGCCGCGAAGGTGATCTCCGGCGGTCCCATGATGGGAGTTGCCATGTATGATCTGAATGTGCCCTGTGTAAAGACCACATCCGCATTTCTCTGCCTGGAACAGGATGCAGTATCCGGGGCGGAACAGACTGCGTGTATAAACTGCGGGCGCTGCGTCAGCGTCTGTCCGGGCCATGTGCTTCCTGCACGTCTGGCTACTTTTGCCATGCATGGAGACATGGAGAGCTTTGAAAAGTTTGACGGGATGGAATGTTGCGAGTGCGGCTGCTGCAGCTATATCTGCCCGGCAAAGAGGCCGTTGACACAGAGTATCAAATCCATGCGCAGGATCGTTCTTGCCAACCGCAGGAAAAAGTAGGAAGGGGGGGGAGAAAAAATGGAACAGATGTTAAATGTATCATCCAATCCCCATGTGCGGGATAAAATGACGACCAGCAGGATCATGCAGCTGGTGGTGATCGCACTGCTTCCGGCCAGCCTTTTTGGCGTATGGAATTTCGGCGCGCGGGCTCTGCTTGTTATTCTGATCTCTGTTGCGTCCAGTGTGTGTTTTGAGTGGCTGTACGATTATTTTATGCATAAGCCGAATACCACAAAGGATTTCAGCGCCGTTGTCACAGGGCTTCTGCTGGCTCTGAACATGCCGCCTCAGATTCCCCTGTGGATGCCGGTACTGGGAAGCGCTTTTGCCATCATTATCGTAAAGCAGCTTTTCGGAGGCCTGGGGCAGAATTTTATGAACCCCGCGCTTGCGGGAAGATGCTTTCTGATGATCTCCTTTGCCGGAAAAATGACGGATTTTTCTGTGAGTGACAGCTTCCGCGGCGTTGTGGACAGCGTATCCGGAGCCACGCCTTTGACGGCTTTAAAGGCGGAGGGATTTACCGAGGGGTCTGTTTCGGTAATGAATCTGTTTCTTGGCAGCCATCAGGGAACCATCGGAGAGACCTCCGCTCTGGCTATTTTGATCGGCGCGGCGATACTTCTGGCCTTTAAAGTGATCAATCTTCGGATCCCGCTTACATATATCGGCTCTTTTGCTGTGTTTATTATATTGTATATGCTCTTTAGCGGCATGGGCTTTGATTGGAATTATCTGGGCACCCATATCTTTGGCGGCGGCCTGATGCTGGGAGCCTGGTTCATGGCTACGGATTATGTCACGACACCGATCACCAGCACCGGACAATTGATATATGGCTGCATTCTGGGTATCGTGACAGCCGTGTTCCGCCTCTTCGGCGGCTCCGCAGAGGGCGTATCCTATGCGATTATTTTCTGCAATCTTCTGGTTCCGCTGATCGAGCGGGTGACCAAACCTACGGCATTTGGGAAGGGAGGCAGAAAAGCATGAATAAAATTATAAAAGATACATTTGCCATTACATTGATTACCCTGATTTCGGGTCTTGCCCTGGGTCTGGTGCAGGACATTACTGCCGGCCCCATTGCCGAGCAGCAGCAAAAAACCAAGGAGGAAGCCTATAAGGCGGTCTTTGCAGATGCGGACAGCTTTGTGGAGGTCGTTCTGGACGAGGGATATTCGGAAGAGGTGGAAAAAAATCTGGATGACAATGGATTTACCGCCCAGAATATCGATGAGATCATGACTGCCTTTGACGGAAATCAGGAAATTCTCGGATATGCGTTTACCGTGACCAGCTCCGAGGGATACGGCGGCGATATCCAGTTTGCCATGGGCGTGAGACTGGACGGCACCTTAAACGGGATATCTATTTTGTCCATATCGGAAACGGCCGGCCTTGGCATGAGGGCCACTACGGATGATTTTAAAAACCAGTTTAAGGATAAAAAGGCAGAGAAGTTCCAGTATACAAAAAATGGAGCCTCCGCGGAGGATGAGATCGATGCTTTAAGCGGCGCCACCATCACCACCAATGCAATGACCAATGGGGTGAATGCAGGTCTGTGCGCATTCCGCTTTGTGGAAGGAGGGACGGCAGAATGAAAGCAAATACACCTTCTGAACGTTTGATAAACGGCATTATAAAAGAAAACCCCACCTTTGTGCTGATGCTGGGTATGTGCCCCACGCTGGCGGTTACCACCTCCGCCGTAAACGGCATCGGCATGGGACTTACCACGACGGCAGTGCTGGCTGCCTCCAATCTGATGATCTCTCTGCTGAGAAATTTTATTCCGGATGGAGTGAGAATGCCTGCCTTTATCGTTGTTGTGGCATCATTCGTAACGATCGTGCAGATGCTTTTGGAGGGCTTTATTCCAAGCCTCTATGCATCTCTGGGTATTTATATTCCGCTGATCGTTGTAAACTGTATTATTCTGGGACGGGCGGAAGCATATGCTTCAAAGAATCCACCCATTCCATCTCTGTTTGACGGTATTGGCATGGGACTTGGCTTCACCTTAAGTATCACCTGCATCGGCGCAGTGAGAGAGCTCCTTGGCGCCGGACAGATCTTTGGATACCAGCTCCTTCCTCTTGCGGATTCGGCTGCGGGGAAGATGGGATATGAGCCGATCACGATCTTTATTCTGGCTCCCGGCGCATTCTTTGTGCTTGCATTTTTGTCGGCGATCCAGAACAGGCTTAAAACAGGCGCTGCCAAAAAGGGCGTCGATCCAAGCAATCCGGATTGCGGCGGAGGCTGTGCATCCTGCGGCAATACCATGTGTCAGAGTAAAAGGGGGTAAGAGTCTATGAAGGAATTATTGATCATTGCCATCGGCTCGGCCCTGGTAAATAATGTAGTGCTGAGCCAGTTCCTTGGCCTGTGCCCGTTCCTGGGTGTTTCCAAAAAGATTGATACGGCTGCCGGTATGGGCGGCGCGGTAATTTTTGTTATTACGCTGTCCTCCTTTGTTACAAGCCTGATCTATCAGTTTATTCTGGTCCCCACCCATCTGGAATATTTACAGACGATTGTATTTATACTGATCATTGCGGCTCTGGTGCAGTTTGTAGAAATGTTCCTGAAAAAGGTGATCCCATCCCTGTATAAGGCCCTGGGCGTATATCTGCCCCTGATTACCACCAACTGTGCGGTTCTCGGCGTGGCCATCATCAACGTACAGAAATCCTACAATGTACTGGAGGGTACGGTCAACGGTTTTGCCACGGCAGTGGGATTTACCATATCCATTATTTTGATGGCAGGTATCCGGGAAAAGATTGAGTACAACGATATTCCGAAGGCTTTCCGGGGATTTCCTATCGTGCTTCTCACCGCAGGGCTGATGGCGATCGCATTCTTTGGTTTTTCAGGATTAATATAAGGAGGCGGATGATATGAATATGACAGCGATTCTTATGGCGACCCTTGTGGTTGCGGCAGTCGGCCTCTTTATCGGCGTGTTTTTAGGCGTGGCGGGTAAAAAATTTGCAGTGGAAGTGAATGAACGGGAAGTGGCCGTTCGCGAGGCGCTTCCGGGAAATAACTGCGGCGGCTGCGGATATCCGGGCTGCGACGGCCTTGCCGCCGCCATTGCGAAGGGGGAAGCCCCGGTAAACGGCTGTCCGGTAGGGGGAGAGCCGGTAGGTAAGATCATTGCGGAGATCATGGGCCAGGAGGTTGTGGAAACAGCGCGGCAGGTGGCTTTTGTGAAATGCGCGGGAACCTGTGACAAAACAAGAGAGATTTTCCGTTATACAGGAGTGGAAGACTGTGAAATGATGGCCTATGTTCCGGGAGGCGGCGCAAAAGCCTGTGATTATGGTTGCCTTGGATTCGGTAGCTGCGTGAAGGCCTGTCCCTTTGATGCGATCCACGTGATAAACGGAGTGGCTGTGGTTGACAGGGAGGCCTGTAAGGCCTGCGGCAAATGTGTGGCAAAATGTCCGAAGCATTTGATCGAGCTGGTGCCCTACGAACAGCTGGTGTTGGTTTCCTGTTCCTCCCATGCAAAGGGGAAGGCAGTGACCTCCGCCTGCGATCTGGGCTGTATCGGCTGCAAAAAGTGTGAGAAAACCTGTGAAAACGGTGCGATTACCGTATCTGATTTCTGCGCGCACATTGATTACAGCAAATGCACGGGCTGCGGCGCATGCAGGGATGCGTGTCCGAGAGGAATTATCCAGTCATGACAAAACGGGATGCGGCTTTCGCGGGATGTGTTTTCCTGTGTGCCCTGGTTATCTGGCTTTTTTATCAGTTTGTACTGCCGGGTGACCGAAATTTAATACGGATCACTGTGGACGGAGAGCTGTTCGGGGTGTATTTTCTTGAACAGGATCAGGTTATTTCCATCGGGGAGCATAATGAATGCCGGATAGAAGACGGAAGTGTGAAAATGATCCATGCGGATTGTCCGGATCAGCTGTGTGTCCATCAGAAGGCTGTAGATAAAAACGGAGGAACTATCATTTGTCTGCCGAATCGGGTTGTGATAGAAGCCGTAAATGGCGATGGGGATGGGACCGATCCGGAACCGGATGCAGTGGCATAGGAGTAATATGACAAAAAAAATCGCTTATCTTGGTCTGTTTACTGCTGTTGCTATGATCCTTGGTTATGTGGAAACTTTACTGCCAGTGTTTGCAGGGGTACCGGGAATTAAGCTGGGACTTGCAAACCTGGCAGTTGTGTTTGTACTGTATCAGTCCGGCTGGAAAGAGGCGGCGCTGGTCTCCATTGCAAGGATCCTGGCAGTGGGCTTTTTATTTGGAAATATGATGAGTATCATTTACAGCATAGCCGGGGCGGCCCTGAGCCTGTTTGTCATGGCTCTTTTAAAAGACCGGGCCGGCCTGTCCATGGTGGGAGTGAGTATGGCTGGAGGCGTGAGCCATAATGTGGGACAGCTTCTGGTAGCGGCCGCGGCGGTGGAGAGCTTCAGCCTCGCCTATTATTTACCGGTACTGCTCATATCCGGCGTCCTCACAGGATTTCTTATCGGAACCGGAAGCGCGGAGATTTTAAAGCGCATAGGCGGAAAGTTCCTTTCTTAAACATCGAATGAATGTTTGCTTTTTGCCGGGGGAAGGGATATAATAGTAAATAGACGGATATTCAGGAAAGGATGTCGTATATGATTGCGTTTGTGAAAGGGAGACTGGCGGATGTGACGGAAACATCTGTGGTCCTGGATACGGGAAATATCGGATATGAAATATTTGTCACAGGGAATGATATGCAGAAATGCAGGACTGCGGGACAGGAAATAAAGCTGTATACATATTTTAGCGTGCGGGAGGATGCCATGCAGCTTTACGGCTTCCTCTCACGGGACGATCTGGAAATGTTCCGGCTCCTGATCGGCGTCAGCGGCATCGGACCCAGGAGCGCATTGGGAATATTGTCCGGCATTTCCTCGGACGATCTGCGTTTTGCCGTGCTCTCCGATGATGTGAAAACTATTTCCAGGGCTCCCGGCATCGGGAAAAAGACCGCTCAGAAAATGATCCTGGAGCTGAAGGATAAATTGAAGCTTGAGGATGCCTTTGAAGTGAAGCTGGCCCATCAGGAGGACCTGATGAAAGAAAGCGGGATTACGGACAGCAGCCAGGAGGCTGTGGAAGCGCTGGCGGCTCTGGGATACACCAATACGGAAGCGCTGAGAGCGGTCCGTCAGGTAAAGGATACGGCTGGAAACGATGTGGAGGCTATATTAAAGGCCGCACTGAAGAATCTGTAAAAGGATCGGAGCAGCATGGATAGAAGAGTAATTGCCACAGATGTTATAGAGGAGGATATTGCGCTGGAGGCTAATCTCCGCCCGCAGACACTGGATGAATATGTTGGCCAGGAAAAAATAAAGAATACTCTGAAGGTATATATCGAGGCAGCCAGACAGCGCCGCGAGCCGCTGGATCATGTGTTGTTTTACGGGCCTCCGGGATTGGGGAAGACTACGCTCTCCGGCATCATTGCAAATGAGATGGGGGTACATATGAAGGTTACCTCCGGCCCCGCTATTGAAAAGCCGGGGGAGATGGCGGCGCTCCTGAATAATCTTCAGGAGGGGGATATCCTTTTCGTAGATGAGATCCACCGCCTGAACAGGCAGGTGGAGGAGGTTCTTTATCCTGCGATGGAGGATTATGCCATTGATATTATGATCGGAAAGGGAGCGTCAGCCCGGTCTGTCCGGCTGGAGCTTCCGAAGTTCACCCTTGTGGGCGCTACCACCAGGGCAGGACTACTCACAGCGCCGCTGCGGGACCGTTTCGGTGTGATGAGCCGCCTGGAGCTTTATACACAAAAGGAATTACAGACGATCGTAACCCGGTCGGCAGACGTTTTTCAGGTGGAAATCGATGCCCGAGGCGCCGCGGAGATCGCCAAGCGTTCCAGAGGTACTCCCCGGCTGGCGAACCGTCTGTTAAAGAGGGTGAGGGATTTTGCACAGGTAAAATATGATGGAAGGATCACCTACGACGTGGCTGTTTTTGCCCTGGATCTTTTAGAGGTGGATCAGTACGGCCTGGATAAGACGGACAGGGCGATCCTTCGTACAATGATCGTAAACTTTAACGGAGGCCCGGTGGGCCTGGAGACCCTTGCGGCGTCCTTGGGGGAGGATGCGGGCACTCTGGAGGATGTGTATGAGCCTTATCTTTTACAAAGCGGGTTTTTAAACCGTACCCCAAGGGGAAGAATGGCGGCAGATCTGGCTTATCGGCACCTTGGCCTGGAAAAGAAATCCTAAAATCCGCTATACATTTCTACGAATTTCGATTATAATGTGTGATAAGCAGTATGATCGATAAAGGGAAAAGGAAATATACACAGTAACAGGAGGCACGCATAATGGCAGTGAAAAATACAGCGAAGGTTATCATAGATGGAAAGGAATACACGTTGGGAGGATACGAGCCGGAAGAATATTTTCATAAGGTTGCAGGCTTTATGAACCGGAAAATTTCAGAGCTCAATAAGATGCCCGGCTATTCCCGCCAGCCTGCGGAAACGAAGCATATGCTGCTCAGCCTGAATGTGACAGATGAATATATGAAAGCGAAGGAACAGGCCGAGTCCTGTGAACAGGATCTGCAGCGGACAGTTCAGGAGATGTATGAGCTGAAGCATGAGCTGGTCTCTCTTCGGATGGAAAATGAAGAATTGCGTAAAAGATCAAAGAACTGAAGAAACAGAGGGGATTGCTCAGGTAATCCCCTTTTTAAATAGCTGCGGGAGAAGCGGCGGGGGACATAAACAGCAGGAGGGAACGGTTTTGATTCACAGAGAGGTGGAGCTGTTGGCGCCGGCAGGCTCGTACGAGGGCTTCGAGGCGGCCATCGGAGCGGGCGCGGATGCCGTTTATTTAGGGGGCGGTTCTTTTGGCGCCCGCGCCTATGCGAAAAATTTTGAAAAGGAAGAACTGCTCTGCGCCATCAGGACAGCCCATATTCATCAAAAGAAGCTGTACCTTACGGTAAATACATTATTAAAGAACCGGGAGATGCAGAGAGAACTGTATGAATATCTTTCCCCTTATTATGAGGCGGGGCTGGATGCGGTGATCGTTCAGGACATGGGGGTGTTGTCCTTCATACGGCGGAATTTCCCGGATCTGTTGGTCCATGCCAGTACGCAGATGACGGTGACAGGACCGCAGGGGATGAAATTCCTGCAGGAAAAGGGCGTTGCCAGAGTGATTCCGGCCAGAGAGCTGAGCCTGGAGGAAATAGCCATTATGCACAGGGAAAGCCCTGTTGAAATCGAATGCTTTATACACGGGGCGCTTTGCTACAGCTATTCCGGACAGTGCCTTATGAGCAGCATATTAGGAGGAAGAAGCGGAAACAGAGGCAGATGTGCCCAGCCCTGCAGACTTTCCTATAGCGTATCCGCGGACGGACGGTGTTATCAGGGAAAGGAGGGCTTCTGTCCGCTGAGTATGAAAGACATCTGTACACTTGATATTCTTCCCCGGATTCTGGAGGCGGGCGTTACCTCCCTGAAAATCGAAGGGCGAATGAAACAGCCGGCTTATTCGGCGGGTGTTGTAGGAATCTATCGCAAATACCTGGACATACTCATAAAAGAAGGGCCGGCAGGATACGAGGTCAGGGATGAGGACCGGCAGAGACTTCTGGATATCTTCAGCAGGGGCGGCTCCTGCAGGGGATATTATCAGCAGCACAACGGGCCGGACATGCTGTCCTTTTCCAATGCGAAAAAAACGGCCGGCACATTGCCGGGAATAAGAAAAATTAAAGAAAAGCTTTATGGTAGTTTAATGCTGTTTCCCGGAAGTCCGGCTGTACTGAAAATATCCTCCAATGGACAGGAAGTGACGGTTATGGGAGAAACAGTGCAGCCTGCCAGAAATCAGCCCATGACGAAGGAACGTATCCGGCGGCAGATGGAAAAGCTGGGAAACACGGAGTTTTTCTGGGAATCTCTGGATATTCAGATGGATGAACGGATTTTTATACCGGTGGGCAGCCTTAATGAGCTTCGGAGAAATGCCCTGCGGGAGATGGGAGACGCGCTGAACAGGGCGGGAAAAAGATCTCTGCCGAATATGGCGGCGTATGTCGGTGAGAAAAGGCAAAATAGTATAACGGGCACCACGGATCTATACGTTTCCTGTGAGACGCTTTCTCAGGTGAAGGCGCTGGAAGGGAACCCGGATATCACGGGAATGTATGTGCCCTATCCGGTGATGAAATCCTGTATGGAGGCGGGACTTCAGAAAAAGAAGGAGCTTTATCTGGCCATGCCCCATATAGTGAGGGGAGGTCTTCCGACCGGCTTTATGGAGCGGATTCTGGATTGGATCTCTGATGGTATGAAGGGATTTCTGATCCGTAATCTGGAATCCTACGGACTGCTGAGGCAGGCCGGTTTAAATTCCTGCTGTGTATTGGATCATTCCATGTATACCTGGAATCAGGAGGCTTTATCATTCTGGCAGAAGGAGGGGATCATGCGCGATACCATTCCCCTGGAGTTGAATGAAAGGGAGCTCCTTCACAGAGATAATTTATCCAGTGAACTCTGTATATACGGATACCTGCCGCTGATGATATCTGCGCAGTGTGTAAATAAGAATATTTTTCGCTGTGACCGGTCGGAAGGAACGGTATACCTGAAAGACCGTTATGATAAGGTGTTCCCTTCCGTCTGTTACTGTGATCCCTGGAAAACAGAAACTACAAAAGCAGGTGAATGCTGTTATAATATCATTTATAACAGTATCCCGTACGGATTGCTCGATGAGTCTGACCGGGTGCATAAGCTGGGCGCGGGCGCCTACCGCCTGTCCTTTACCCGGGAGAGCCCTCGGGAGGCGTCGGCCATATTGCGGGAATTTGCCTCTGTCTATCTGCACGGAGGCAGACCGGGCGGCCATTCCTTTACCAGGGGACATTTTAATAGAGGAGCCGAATAAGGCATATGATTAATGTAATTGTAGAACTGTCCAAGTATATTATACTGACATTGATGATCGTCTATACCTTTTATTGCTTTTATATGGTATGGCATCAGACAAGGGAGGATACAGATATATCGCTGAGGAAACAGCTTTTTCTGATCATCTCTATGGATTCCGTGGCATTTCTGGTGATCTTTCTGAAAACCGGGGATATGCGTGTGATCATTTTTTACGGTGAGATGATGGGCTTTTTTATTTTGGTACAGGCGCTTTACCGTCTGTTTTATAAAAAAGCCTCCTTTCTCCTGCTGAATAATATGTGCATGCTGCTGAGCGTGGGATTTATCATGCTGTGCAGGCTGGATATCGAAACAGCGGAAAAGCAGCTTCTCATCGCTGCGGTCGTGAGTATTGTGACGCTGCTCCTGCCGGTGATGATCCGGAAAATGAGATTTCTCCGGAATCTGACCTGGCTGTATGCGGCTGTCGGCATTCTTCTCCTGGCTGCTGTTCTGGTGCTGGCCAAAACAAGCTTTGGAGCCAAGCTTTCCCTGCTGGGCGTACAGCCCTCGGAGGCTATTAAGATCACCTTTGTTTTTTTTATGGCGTCACTGTTTTCCAAACGGCAGGATTTTGCGACGGTGGTAAAGGCTACGGTGGTGGCCGCTCTTCATGTGGGAATTCTGGTGCTTTCCAAAGATCTGGGGAGCGCCGTGATCTTTTTTGTGGCTTATCTGGCGATGGTCTATGTGGCGACCAGACATCCGGGATATCTGGCTCTGGGCGTGGCCGGAGGGGGTGTGGCCTCCGTGGCTGCGTATTATCTTTTCGGACATGTACGGGAGAGAGTGAGCGCATGGAAGGATCCCATGGCAGTATATCAGAATGAAGGTTATCAGATCGTGCAGTCCCTTTTTGCCATTGGAACGGGCGGCTGGTTTGGAATGGGCCTTTGTCAGGGGTCGCCAAACTCCATCCCCATTGTGAAATATGACCTTATTTTCAGCGCCATATGCGAGGAATTGGGAGGCATTTTTGCAATCTGCCTGATACTGGTGTGTATGAGCTTCTTTCTGATGATCGTAAATATCGCAAAGAAAATTAAAAATCCCTTTTATAAACTGATCGCTCTGGGGCTGGGCGTGGAGTATGCTTTTCAGGTTTTTCTGACAATCGGCGGCGCCAGCAAGTTTATTCCGCTGACCGGAGTGACGCTGCCGCTGGTAAGCTATGGCGGAAGCTCCGTGGCAAGCACGCTTATTATGCTGGCGATCATTCAGGGACTTTATATTTTAAGAGAAGACGAGGACGAGGAATTTGAAAAACGAAGAAAAGAGGCCGAAGAGAGGATCCGGGCAAGAGCAGAAGCCGAAGCGGCAAAAGAATATCAATAAATGGAACCGTACAAGAAACCGGGAATATAATCTTGTATCCGGATTTTTTGTGCTGATCTTTGTGGGCCTGATCGCTTATGTAATATATTTTAATACCGTAAAAAGCGAGTCGTTTATTAACAGCCCCTATAATACCAGACAGGATACCTTTGCAGATCGTGTTATCCGCGGGCCGATCCTGTCCTCAGACGGAGAAATACTGGCAAAAACGGACGTATATGATGACGGTACGGAAGAGAGAATCTATCCCTACGGAAATATGTTCGCCCATGTGGTGGGCTATGATTCCAACGGTAAGAGCGGCCTGGAATCCGAGGCAAATTTTCAGCTTTTATCCTCCCATGAATTTTTTCTGGATCAGATAAAGAAGGAATTTAAGGGCGAAAAGAATATGGGTGACACGGTAGTCACCACATTGAACGCAGCTTTACAATCTACTGCCTACTATGCGCTGGGCGACAGACAGGGAGCCGTCGTTGCCATGGAGCCCTCCACAGGCAGGGTACTGGCTATGGTGAGCAAGCCGGATTTTGATCCGAATACGCTGGCAGACGACTGGGATTATCTGGTGAGCGACAGCAGTAACAGCTGTCTTTTAAACCGCGCCACTATGGGACAGTACCCGCCCGGTTCCACCTTTAAGCTGGTGACGGCTTTGTCTTATTTCCGGGAAAAAGGAAGCCTGGAGGGATATTCCTATTTCTGTGAGGGCAGTATTACAATGGACGATTATACGGTACAGTGCTACAATGGGACTGTTCATGGCCAGGAGGATTTCTATGCGGCCTTCGCCGGCTCCTGTAACTGTTCCTTTGCGGAAATGGGCGTGGAGGTGGGAGCGGCTTCCCTTCTGGAAACCAGCGAGGATCTTCTTTTTAATAAAAAGCTTCCGCTGGAGGATTACCAGAGCAGCAAGTTTACGCTGGACAGAAAAGCCGGGACATCCATGATCATGCAGACGGCCATCGGTCAGGGCAAGACGCTGGTATCGCCCGTGCATATGGCGCTGATTACCTGTGCCGTCGCAAATGGCGGTGTGCTGATGAAACCGTATTTGATCGATCATGTGGAGAATAATACGGGAGATCTGATCAGCCAGACGAAGCAGGAGTCCTATAAAAGGCTGATGACAGAGCGTGAAGCAAACATCCTTGGCAAACTGATGAAGAGCGTGGTTGATTACGGAACGGCTGCCGCCCTGAGCGGAAGGGGCTATACGGTGGCGGGGAAAACCGGTTCCGCCGAATTTGACGAGGCGGGTTCCAGCCATTCCTGGTTTATCGGTTATTCCAATGTGGAGGATCCGGATCTGGTGGTAGCGATCATTGTGGAAAACGGCGGTACCGGAAGCGAGACTGCGGTTCCTATTGCAGGTCAGATTTTTGATGCTTATTATTACGGATAAAGGGCTTAAATTTTTAAGTTGATGTAATTATTACAAAAACAGGTTTGCTGTTGCCAGTTTTCAGAAAAAGAGGTATACTATATATAGTTTCGCGCAAGCAGCACACGCATTACAGGAGGGACTTGCATTATGATTGAAGCAACAAGCTGTGGCGGTGTGGTAATTCATCGGGGAAAGATACTGGCTTTATACAAATCCTATAAGAATCGTTATGAGGGCTGGGTATTACCAAAGGGTACAGTGGAAGAAGGAGAGACTTTTGAGCAGACGGCGCTCCGGGAGGTAAGGGAAGAATCGGATGTGAAGGCTTCCATTGTAAAATATATCGGAAAAAGCCATTATAATTTTACAGTACCGGAGGACATGGTGACCAAGGAAGTGCACTGGTATCTTATGTCGGCAGATAATTATCATAGCAAACCTCAAAGGGAAGAATTTTTTGTGGATTCAGGCTATTATAAATTTCATGAAATTTATCATCTGCTGCGATTTGCCAATGAAAAGCAGATCGTTGAGAGGGCATATCAGGAGTATCTGGATATGCGGAGCGCAGGTATTTGGGAAAATAGAACAAATTTTAAATAAAGGCTGTGTCTGGCGCAGCTCTGTTTAAATCAGAAAAAGATGGAAATGCTTTAAATAACTCTCGAAGGAAGAGGAAGAGTGGTGGCAGAATGCTGAGATGGGTGGATCATTATTATGTGGGAAGCGGCATAAAGGACTCTGACAAGATTCGTAAAAAAATTGATCAGGGGAATATTACGCCGGATATTTATGTGCTCACATTGTCCGACAATCCGGGAAACCTGTTGGAAATGTTTCCTTCCGTGCTCCTGAAGCAGAGATGGATGCGGGAGCTCTGCCCGACGATCATCGGTATGGCCAGAGGCAAGGACGGGGCGATCGAGCTGGTTACGAATATTCTGCTGGAGATATACAGAGAAACCGGGGAGTTTCAGGTGGAAGATTATATAAAGAACAGGTGAAGCGCACATGTTACATATTCTGTGGATGATACTAAAAATCATATTGATTGTGATCGGCATCCTGCTGGGGCTTGTCGTGCTTGCACTTTTACTGGTTCTTTTCTGTCCTGTGCGGTATGGGGCAAAGGCGGAAAAAGCTTCGCCCTCGTTTAAGGAGGTGCGGCTGGAGGCGTCCGTGAGCTGGCTGTTCGGGCTGGTCCGGGCGCAGATACTCTTTCAGGACGGGAATCTCAGTCCGGATATCCGGGTGTTTGGAATTCCTGTATTAAAGCTTTTAAAAAGAAAAGAGTCAGGATCTTCGAAAAAAATGCCGAAGCCGACGGAAACAGCGGAGGCGGAAAAAGCAGCGGAGGGTGAGAAAACAGCGGAAGCGGAGAATGCAGGAACACCGCAGGATGAGAGGGATGTTCGGACGAGCCCTGTAGAGACTGCGGAGACGCAGAAAAACGGACCGGGGCAGAGGGCTGTCACAAAAGAACGGTTTTATAAAAGATTGTGGAATAAAATCCGTTCCGTCTGGGAGAAAATAATAGGAATCCCCCGTAAAATACTGGAATTAATTCGCAAAATTGCCTTATCAATTCGCACTGTTTATGATAAAATAGATTGGTGGAAGCAGTTTCTGACCCATCCCAGGACCAAAGCGGCGGTGTCTTTGGTAAAACGGAAAGCGGGACGTGTGATTCGGCATGTTTTTCCAACCAGATTAAGAGGAAGGATCACCTTTGGAAGCGAGGATCCCTCTGTTACGGGTACTGTGCTGGCAGTTGCAGGTATGACAATTCCCCTCCATAAAAATAATATAATGGTTTTTCCTGCTTTTGAGGGGGAGAATATGCTGGAGGGCGATGTGTGGCTGAAAGGGCGTATTTACGGCATCGTTCTTGTAAAAGCCGCATTGGAAATATATTTTAATAAAGATGTAAAATATGTCATCAGCCGATGGAAGAAGCATAAGGAGGGCTAATTATGGCGAATGAAAACAATTTCAAGGATACGGTTAACTCATTATTTAAGGGAATGGATACCTTTATTTCCGCGAAGACAGTGGTGGGCGAGGCGATCCATGTAGGCGACACTATTGTTCTTCCGCTGGTGGATGTTTTCTTTGGAGTAGGCGCCGGAGCTTATGCGGGCGGGCAGAAGGACAGCGGCGGCGGCGGTATGACCGGCAAGGTGACGCCCTGTGCGGTGCTGGTGATCTCAAAAGGGACCACGAAGCTTGTAAACGTAAAGAACCAGGACGGCCTCACCAAGGTGCTGGATATGGTTCCGGATTTTGTAAACCGTTTTGCATCCGGTTTCGGCAAGGATGATTCCGTGGAGCCGGAGACAGATCCCGATATGAATGACAG
This sequence comes from uncultured Blautia sp., assembly GCA_964528895.1. Lineage (GTDB taxonomy): Bacteria > Bacillota > Clostridia > Lachnospirales > Lachnospiraceae > Blautia_A. The sequence continues at coordinate 38,647 of CAZGTY010000003.1, forward strand.
CGGGGAAAATAAATAAGAATCGAAGTGCTCGGAGACAGTTTCTTTGCATATGATAAAGTAAACCAAAGAAAAGGTTTTTATCAGTGGGGAGACTGCTTGGGTTAATCTTATTTTGTATTGGTATCGGTATGGTGATTGGAATGCTGATCACAAAAAGCGTGTTGATCGTTATTGCGTCGGCAGTCTGTCTCCTGTGCGGATATCAGATGTTCTGCAGGTGAGAGATGACCTGTTATATATGCAAAAAGAGCAAAAAATACCCTCGCATGAATGTGCGAGGGTTCATTTTTATGCTCTTTCAACTTTTCCGGATCTTAAGCAGGAAGTACATACGTACATTTTCTTCGTTCCGCCGTCTACCTTTACCCTGACAGATTTAATATTGGATTTCCACATTCTGTTCGATCTTCTATGGGAATGACTTACATTATTTCCGAAATGAGCAGCTTTTTCACAGATTGCGCACTTAGCCATGATAGCACCTCCTTGACGCTTTTTTTCAACAGGTCTTATTTTATCAGAAGAGATGGGGTTTTGCAAGTGAAAATATAAAAATATATTGAAATATATTCCTTTTTCTTTAAAAAAAGGTTATAATACCAGCATACTATACATTAAATTGGAGGTAAATATATGAATGGACGTATAGATTCCGGTTATGGGAAAATAGACATTGACTCGGACGTGATCGCTACCTATGCGGGCAGCGTTGCGGTGGAGTGTTTCGGAATCGTTGGTATGGCTGCGGTCAGCATGAAGGACGGACTTGTGAAGCTGCTCCGCAGGGAGAGCCTGAAGCATGGTATCAGTGTGAAGCTCACGGAGGATAACAAAATCTGCCTGAATTTTCATGTGATTGTCGCATATGGCGTTAATATCAGCACGATCGCAGATAATCTGATAAGTAATGTAAAATACAAAGTTGAAGCCTTTACCGGTATGGAGATTGAGAAAATCAACATTTACGTAGAAGGCGTCCGTGCCATAGATTAGTATTAAGGAGGAACCCGTGGTGAACACGACAACCATAAATTCAAAAATGCTTTCCAGAATGTTTCTGGCAGGCGCCAAAAATCTGGAAGCAAAAAAAGAATGGATTAATGAATTAAATGTTTTTCCGGTGCCGGATGGCGATACTGGTACGAATATGACATTGACTATTATGTCTGCAGCGGCAGAGGTGGGAAGCCTTAAGGACCCTGACATGGGAACTCTGGCGAAGGCCATCTCCTCCGGTTCACTCCGGGGAGCCCGTGGAAATTCCGGAGTTATTCTTTCTCAGCTCCTGCGTGGATTTACAAGGAGCGTCCGCAGCTCTGCGGAGCTGGACGCCATCGCCATAGCAGCCGCCATGGAGAAAGCCGTAGAAACCGCATATAAGGCTGTTATGAAGCCGAAAGAGGGTACGATCCTTACAGTCGCCAGGGAGGCGGCGGCCAGGGCCAGTGAGATCGCCGAGGAGGCGGAGGAGCTTCAGCCCTTCTTTGAGGAGGTTTTTGCCCATGCAGAGGAGACTCTGGCCAAAACTCCGGAAATGCTTCCCGTATTGAAGGAAGCGGGTGTGGTGGACTCCGGCGGGCAGGGACTCATAGAGGTGCTGCGCGGAGCCCTTGACGGATTCCTTGGAAAGGAAGTGGATTATTCCGAGTTTGAACGGAACAGCGCCCCTTCCATGGTAAAGAACGGTCGGCAGACAGAGGCGGATATCAGGTTTGGTTACTGCACGGAATTTATCATTATGCCGGATAAAGCCATGTCGGAGAAAGAGGAAGCGGCCTTTAAGAGTTTCCTGACATCCATCGGTGATTCTATTGTGTTGGTGGCGGATGATGAGATCGTGAAGGTCCATGTTCATACGAATCATCCCGGGCAGGCTATCGAGCGGGCGCTTACTTACGGCGCGCTGTCCCGTATGAAGATCGACAATATGCGTGAGGAGCACCAGGAAAAGCTGATCAGGGATGCCGGGCGGGCTGCCGGAGAGCAGGAATACAGAGATTCACAGGAGACAGCTGAGAAGCAGCCTTTAAAGGATGACGGTTTTATTTCAGTGTCCGCAGGCTCCGGCCTTACGGAAATATTTAAAGAGCTTGGCGTGGATTATCTTATTGAGGGCGGCCAGACCATGAATCCCAGTACAGAGGACATGCTGAATGCCATCGCAAAGGTAAACGCAAAGACCATATACATTTTCCCGAATAATAAAAACATCGTACTGGCGGCAAATCAGGCGCGCGATCTGACTGAGGATAAAGAGGTAGTGGTGGTTCCCACGAAAACAGTCCCCCAGGGTATTTCGGCCATGATCAGCTACGTGCCGGAGAAGTCTTCCCGGGAGAACGCGGAGGCTATGGCGGAGGCTGTTTCCCGCGTGAAGACCGGGCAGATCACCTATGCGGTACGTGACACCCATATCGATGATAAGGAGATCCATGAGGGCGATATCATGGGTATAGGCGATCATGGGATCCTGGCGGTTGGCAGGGAGAAAGAGGAGGTCGTTCTGGAAACGGTAAAGGCCATGGCTGATGAAGACTCGGAGGTAATCAGTATTTATTATGGCGCAGATATTCCGGAGGACGAGGCTTCGGCTCTGGCAGACAGTCTGAGGACCGAATATCCGGACTGCGAGGTGGAACTGAATTCGGGTGGCCAGCCGATTTATTATTATATTATATCCGTAGAGTAAAACCGATGCAGTTAAGAGAATTAAAGGGCGTGGGCGAAAAGACTGAAAAACTTTTTGCAAAGGTTGGAGTGTTTAATACGGAGGATCTGGTGCGGTACTATCCCAGAGATTATGATGCCTGTGAAGAGCCTGTAAAGGTTTCTGACATTGTGGAGGGAGCCGTGCAGGCAGTACAGATTACTGTGACGGGAAATGTTTTTGTCAATCAGGTTCGGAATCTCCGGGTAGTGACAGTGACAGCCGCCGATGAGAGCGGCAGCCTGCCGGTGGTCTGGTTTAATACTCCATATCTGAGAAGTAAGCTGAAAAAGGGGAGCATGTTTGTTTTCCGGGGAAAGGCGGTACGGAAAAACGGCAGGCTTCAGATGGAACATCCGGACGTTTTCACGCCTGCTGCCTATGAGGAGATCATTCACAGCCTGCAGCCTGTTTACAGCCTTACAGCCGGCCTTTCTAATAAGACAGTTGCAAAGCTTGTAAAGACGGCTCTTAAACAGCAGGGGCTTATGCAGGAGTATATTCCTGAGGATATCAGGGAGAGATATGGACTTTCTGATTATAATTATGCAATACGAACCATTCATTTTCCCTCTGACATGGAAGAACTTCTCATTGCCCGTAAGAGGCTGGTCTTTGATGAATTCCTTTTATTTATTCTGGCTGTCCAGCTTCTGAAAGGCAAGACGGAGGAGGCGGAAAACCGGTTTCCCATGAAGGTATCCTGGACTACGGAGCAGGTGATCGAAAACCTTCCCTATCAGCTGACCGGAGCCCAGACCAATGCGTGGCATGAGATAGAGCGGGATCTTGCGGGACATAAGCTTATGTCCCGCCTGGTGCAGGGAGACGTGGGAAGCGGAAAAACGATCCTCGCTTTTTTAGCTGTCATCCTGGCGTGTGAAAATAATTATCAGGCTGCGTTGATGGCGCCTACGGAGGTTCTTGCCCGGCAGCATTATGAGGCATTCCGGCGGCTTACGGAAGAGAATCATCTGCATATTTGCAGCGTCCTTCTGACAGGCTCGAATACTGCGAAGGAGAAAAGAGAGCTTTACGCAAAAATTGCATCCGGGGAGGCCGGGGTGATCATCGGGACCCATGCATTGATCCAGGAAGCGGTGAAGTACCGTTCACTTGGACTGGTGATCACGGATGAGCAGCACCGGTTTGGGGTAAAACAGAGGGAAGCCCTCACGACTATGGGGAATCCGCCTAATGTGCTTGTCATGAGCGCCACGCCGATTCCACGCACGTTGGCAATTATTCTTTACGGGGATCTGGACATTTCCGTGGTTGACGAGCTTCCGGCAAAAAGGCTGCAGATTAAAAATTGCGTTGTCGGTACTTCCTACAGGCCGAAAGCATACGCTTTTATAGAACGGCAGGTGAGAGAGGGGCGTCAGGCGTATATTATCTGCCCAATGGTGGAGGAGAGCGAAGGCCTGAAGGGAGAAAATGTACTGGATTATACAAAACGGATACAGAGCATTTTTCCTCCGGATATTTCTATTGAATACCTTCATGGAAAAATGAAGGCAAAGGATAAAAACAGGGTGATGGAGGCATTTGCGGCGGGCAGTATCCAAATACTGGTTTCCACCACGGTCGTGGAGGTTGGGGTGAATGTCCCGAACGCCACTGTGATGATGGTGGAAAATGCGGAACGCTTTGGCCTGGCGCAGCTTCATCAGCTTCGCGGACGGGTGGGACGGGGAGAATATCAATCCTACTGCATTTTTATGCAGGGAGATCAGGTAAAGGAGACCTCCAGGCGACTGGAGGTCCTGAATAAATCCAACGACGGCTTTTATATTGCCGGAGAGGATCTGAAGCTTCGGGGGCCGGGAGATCTCTTCGGAATCCGTCAGAGCGGTCTTATGGAATTTAAGATCGGTGATATTTATAATGATGCGGATGTATTGAAGGCGGCCAGCGAAGCTGCCGCAGAAATCCTGGCGCTGGACAGTGAACTGGAACTGCCTCAGAATCAGGCTCTGAAGGCGCGGCTGTCAGTTTATATGAAGGATCATCTGGAGAACCTTGGACTTTAATTTGACAATCAAAAAGCATTTCTTGCAAAATAAATGAAAGTGTTGTATTATTTGTGTTGTAATAATTATTTGTACCTTTTGAGGAGGTGATTTGAATGGCTACAAAAACAACAAAAAAGGCAGAATCGAAGGTTGAAGAGAAAGTAACCGGAGTTGCTGCTAAAACTGTAGCTGCTAAGACCGCGAAAGAAGAACCTGTTAAGAAAGAAGCAGCTGGGAAAACTACCGCAAAAGAAACCGCTGCAAAGAAAACAGCAGCGAAGAAACCGGCAGCAGAGAAGACTGCCGCAGCCACCAGGAAAACTACTGCTAAGAGAGCAACTACGAAAAAAGCAGTTGTTAATACAGAAGTTTTTGTTCAGTTCTGGGGTAAGGAAGTATACGCCAATGACGTTGTGGAAGCTGTAAAGAAGGCATGGACTGATGAGGGACATGAAGAAAGCGAGATCAAGGATCTGAAGGTTTATATTAAACCGGAGGATAATGGAGCACATTTCGTGATCAACGGTGATGTGACCGGCTTTATTAGTTTATAATTGGTGACGTAGGGATCCGGACGGCGGCGGCGCTGTCCGGATTTTGCTGTAAGTTGTTTGCTGTTCTTTATAAAAATAATACGGGGCTGGATAATACATATGGGAGAAAAAAAGAAATATACGATAAGCAGCATAGCGCAGGAGCTTGGAGTGAGCAAAACGACGGTGTCCAGGGCAATCTCCGGAAAAGGACGTATCGGGAAGGCTACCAGGGAAAGGATCCTCTCCTTTATTGAGGAACATGATTACCGGCCCAATGCGGTAGCAAAAGGGCTGGCGCAGAACAGGACCTATAATCTGGGTCTGGTTCTTCCCTTTGACTATGCGGCAAATGAAGCCCCCTTTTTTAAAGATTGTATGACAGGAATTTGTGAGGCTGCTTCTGAAAACAATTATGATGTCCTGCTCACCTTCGGGGGGCTGGGAAATATGGAGCAGATTCACAGAATTGTGACAAACCGAAAGGTGGACGGCATTATTTTAAGCCGCGCCATGACAAATTCAAGTATGCAGAAATTCCTGAAGGAAAAAAATATTCCCTTTGTGGTGATTGGGCCCTCTGAAAATAGCGAGGTGCTGTCTGTAGATAATCATAACAGGGAAGGATGTAAAGAACTGACGGAAATCATGCTGATGAAGGGTTTTTACAGGCTGGCTCTTTTAGGAGGGGATGAGAGTTATCTGGTTACGGAGAGCAGAATGCAGGGCTTCTGCGATGCTCATCAGGAGTTTCACAGGAAAATCGATAATACCCTGGTGTTTATGGGGATCCGGAATCATCTGGAGGCCATGAAGGCAGTGGAACAGGCGCTGCGCTCAAAAGCGGACGGAATCGTCTGTATGGATGATTTTATTGCAGGCCTGGTTCTTGGATGTCTGAGAGAAAAGGGGATTCAGATACCGGAGTGCATTAAGGTGGCAAGTATGTATGACAGCACGCAGATGGAATACAATATGCCCGCAGTTACCAGTCTCCATTTTGATACGAAAGCGTTGGGCAAAAACGCCTGTATGCTGCTTTTGAAACAGCTTGGCAGAAGCGTACAGCTTCCATATACGCTTAATTATGAGGTTATACTCCGCGAATCTACAAAATAATAAAATTAAGGTACAGAATAATGGCAGATGCGCAGGCTCTTGAGTGAAAAAGCCCGCGCATCTTTTTTTTTGGGAGGCGATCCACATTGATTAAAAAGCGCACAAGAAACGCCAAACAATAATGTACAAAAAAAACAAGTAGTTGCGCAAAAATAACACATAAAGAAGATTGGGAAACTCCTTGAATATAGCAATAATGCATAAAATTAAATGAAAATTTTATACAATGTAGTATAATTGACAAAGATAAGAGGACAGAGTATACTGAAAAAATGAACAACCGGTTGTGCAAATGCGAACAGAAAAAAATCTAGGAGGAAGAAATATGAAATTAACAAAGAAAGTACTTGCGCCGGTGCTGGCTGTCGCTATGGCGGCATCCTCATCCGTATACGTAAGCGCGTCAGATGACGCGATCACATTGACTCTCTGGGGAGCAGAGGAAGATCAGACCCTGCTGGGAGAACTGGTTTCAAAATTTGAGGAAACCTATTCTGATTTTACTTTTGATATTTCGATCGGGGTGGAATCCGAGTCCACAGCGAAGGACACAGTCCTTACGGACGTGGAGGCAGCCGCGGATGTTTACGCATTCGCAAGCGATCAGATCTATGACCTTGTAAATGCGGGGGCTCTTGCAAACCTGGATGAGTACGATGAAGCGTTTCAGGCAGTAGCAGGCAAATCCCTGGACGACGTAAAAGCGGCAAATACAGATTCCTCTGTTGAAGCGGCAAGCGTAAACGGCAGTCTTTATGCTTTCCCGATGGCCGGCGACAACAGCTATTTCCTGTACTATGATTCATCCATCGTCTCCGATGAAGACGCAGGTTCCTGGGATAGTCTTCTTGCAGCGGCGGAAGCAGGCGGAAAGAAAGTCGGAATGACTCTTGCATCCGGCTGGTATAACGCGGGCTTCTTCTATGGCGCCGGTTTTACTACGGATCTGAATGATGATCAGACAACCTACATCGACTGGAACGGAACAAGTCCGGATGGATACACGGGCGTCGATGTTACGAAGGCAATGCTGAATATCGCTGCAAGCCCTGCGTTCCAGGCAGTTGCTGACGGCGACCTTTCCAATCAGATCGCAGGCGGCGGACTTTGCGCAGTTGTTTCCGGTACATGGGACGCATCTGCAGTAGAGGAGGCGTTTGGCGACGGATATGCAGCTGCCAAGCTTCCGACCTTTACGATCGGCGATGAGCAGGTTCAGATGGCCTCCGCGTTCGGATATAAATTTGTCGGCGTCAATGCATACTCTGAAAACATTGGCTGGGCGGCGGTCCTGGCAGAATTTTTGACAAACGAGGAATCTCAGATCGCGCGTTTTGACGCACGTCAGATCGGCCCGACAAACCTTGTTGCAGCTGAAACCGACGCCGTAAAAGCAAACCTTGCAATTTCTGCTGTTATCGAGCAGTCCGAATTTGGCGTAATTCAGAAGGTAGGCGGCAAGTTCTGGGATCCGACGGCAACCTTCGGCGAGAATATAGCACAGGGCAAGATACCGGCAGACGATGACGCGGCAATTCAGGAAACGCTGGATACCCTGGTTGAAGGCGTCAGCGCAGCGGTAGAATAAATAGTTTTTTGTTTGTGATAAGCCCATATGCGTCTGCATATGGGCTCGTAAAAAGCATACGGAAATGATTCTGTGTGTCTCTTAATTCTCCAGGAGGAGGGGTTATATGGCAAATCAAAATAAAAGCGCTGCCGCGCTGGCAGCCGGCAATTTTTTTAAAGCCATCGGCGGATTCTTCTCCGGTTTTGGAAGAGCGGCGGCAAAAGGCGATGCATTTGTTAAGCTGACGCTGTTGTGGTGGGGCGCCGGCTATGCCCGGCGCAAACAGTACATAAAGGCGTTGATCATGACGGCTCTTGAGCTTGCGGTGATTTTCTTTACTGTGAACTTTGCAATGGATTATGTACCCAAATTTGCCAGCCTTGGAACTGTAAAACCGGAAAAAGTATTTAATATGCAGACCATGAAGAATGAGTGGAATGATTATGATAATTCCTTCCAGATTCTTCTGTTTTCTTTGTTCAGCTTTGTGGTATGGTTCGCGGCTGTAATATTCTGGATGAAAAATGTAATGAACGTGTATGCCCTTCAGCTGAAGGCAGAGGCAGGAAAACACGTCAATACGTTTCTGGAGGATCTGCATTCCTATAAAGAAGAAAAGTTCCATATTACATTGCTGACGCTTCCGGTACTGGGTGTGCTGATCTTTACGGTAGTGCCGATCCTGCTTCTGATCCTGGTAGCCTTTACGAATTATGATCAGCAGCATATGCCGCCTACCAGCCTTTTTACATGGACGGGATTCAGCAACTTTTTAAGCCTGTTTGGAGGCGGCGGACTGACGGTGACCTTCGGTTATGCTTTCGTGCGCGTTCTGGGCTGGACGCTTATATGGGCGTTTTTTGCTACCTTTACGACCTATATCGGCGGTATTCTTCTTTCTCTGCTTTTGAACAACAAAAAGACGAGAATGCCCAGGCTGTGGCGGACTCTTTTCATTGTTACCATCGCAGTACCGCAGTTTGTGTCGCTTCTTCTGGTAAGGAACTTTTTCTCCAACGGCGGTATTGTCAATACGATCTGCAGTAATATCGGCCTTACGGGCTTCCTTCGTAATATAGGACTGATTTCCACCAGCTATATTCCATTTTTGTCAGCTCCGGGGTGGGCTCATGTGATGATCATTCTGATCAATATCTGGATCGGCGTTCCTTATCAGATGCTGATTGCCACCGGCGTTCTGATGAACCTTCCGGAGGATCAGCTTGAAAGCGCGAGAGTGGACGGCGCGACGCCGTTCCAGATATTCCGTAAGATCACCATGCCGTATCTCCTGTTTGTAACAGGTCCGGCGCTGGTTACGGATTTTGTAAAGAATATCAATAACTTTAACGTTATTTACCTGTTGACGCAGGACGTTTACGTTACTACCAACCAGGCCATGGCGAATTCGCAGGCGAAGGAAGTGGACCTTCTGGTAACCTGGCTGTTCCGTCTGACCCAGGAGTACTATAATTACAAGATGGCTTCCGCGATCGGTATCATTGTGTTTATCATCTGCGCATTGTTTACACTTGTAGCGTTTAACCGTATGATCAAAGGCGACAGGGAGGGGACATATCAATGAGAAAAATGAAAAATAATCGGATATCTTCGATCGTGCTGCATAACCTGTTAATTGCGGTTCTGGCAATAATCTGGCTGATTCCCATTGTGTGGCTGCTCTGTACCTCCTTCAGCGCATATTCGGGAATGAATACCAGTACCTTCTTTCCGCAGAAATGGAGTATTACCAATTATGTGAAGCTGTTTCATCCGGATACGGTGGCACAGTTCCCGCAGTGGTTTTTAAATACCTTTATCATTGCATGCGTGACCTGCGTGATCTCCACGATGTTTGTCCTGATGGTGGCATACGCTACATCCGTTATGCGTTTCCCCATGCGTAAACCATTGATGAACATGGCCGTTATTCTGAATCTGTTCCCCGGTATGCTGGCAATGATCGCTGTGTATTTTACTCTGAAATCCTTTAACCTGACAAACAGCTATGTGGGCCTGATCATGGTTTATTCCGCTTCCTCCGGTCTGGGATATCTGATCGCGAAGGGCTTTTTCGATACAGTCCCCAGAGCGCTCTGTGAGGCGGCAAGGATCGATGGCTGCAGCGAGGCGCGTATTTTCTTCCAGATGGTGCTGCCTATGAGCCGCCCTATCGTCGTTTATACGGTGATCAGCAGCTTTTTGGTTCCGTGGATGGATTTCGTCTATGCGAAAATGATCCTGAATGCAGGCGTATCTTCGAAATATACAGTTGCCATCGGCCTGTATAAGATGCTGGACAAGAGCCTGATCAATACTTATTTCACACAGTTCTGCGCAGGCGGGGTACTTGTTTCGATCCCGATTTCCGCTTTGTTTGTCATTATGCAGAAATTCTATGTGGAGGGTATTACCGGAGGCGCCGTAAAGGGCTAAAAAATATCAACGGAAAAATTTTGGAAGGAAAAAAGATGGAACAGTTTATCGTAAATATTATACACCGCCCGGAAATGGTGCCGGAATACGCTGAAAAAGTTACAGGACTTGGACAGGCGGAGGATATCGGACGCAAGGCATTATTGACAGAAAGCCTGGATATTTTTAAGGTGCAGCAGGAATGCGCGCATAAGAATGGATTAAAAACGACCATTGAGATGACATATGCCAGTCTGTTCAACGACGAAGCTGTGGAACTGGCAAAACGGCACCATGACCGGTACGGCGATGAGATCGGCCTGACGCTCCTGGGACTGCCATGTAAGGAATTCCGCGAGAAATATAAAACAAAGGATTTCTGTATCTGGATGTTTTCCATGGAGGACAAGAAAGCCATTGTAGAAGACGTTTTTGAAAAATTTTATGAGCGCTTTGGCTTTTATCCGGAATCTACCGGCTCCTATTATATGGACGCGGAGCTGATAAACTATATTAAGGAAAAATATCCCTCTGTAAAATGTGCGGTAGCCACCTGCTGGGAGGAGGGACCAAAGGCGTACCATACCTGCAACAACAGCTGGTATACGTTTATGGATGGCGGCCCCTGGGCGCCGTGGATCCCGTCAAAGATCAATACCCATGCTCCGGCTGCAAATGAGGCGGAGGATTCCGGTATTGTGGCCATTCCACACCTGAGCCGCGATCTGATCGCGTGCTATGATGGAAACGGTTCTAATTTTGGCACCCATCCCCAGAATATCCTGCGCGGTATGATCTATGATTCCGAAACCTGGGAATATCCGTATTTGTATAATTTGATCGACCAGTTCCGGTATCAGGCAAAATTCAACAACGGTTATGCCTACAATATGATGTTTGTGGGGCCCGGATGGATGAATAAAATGGGACGCTGGGAGGCATCCTATGAGCTTCTGAAGAAATCCTATGAGGACGGCTGCGCCTATTATGGAAAACTGAAAAAAGAGGGCAAGCTCATTGATATGACCATGAGCGAATTTGCAGATTTTTACCGTCAGAAAAAAACTTATACGGAGCCGGAATGCGCTCTGTGGAGGGATGTTCTGTATGGAAGCAATAAGCAGGTATTCTGGTATTGCGATCCCTTTATGCGGGCGGGGGTAAATATGGACCAGGGCGGCGCGATTGTGGATCTTCGTCCCTATGCGGCAAAGCTGGAATGGCCGGTGGGAATCGGAACTGCCCATATTCAGGATGCGAGCTATCCGTTTTTGATTCAGGAGAAATACCGCGCAGGCTATTTTACCCATTATGCGGGGGAAGGTACTGTGCGCAGCGCCAGGATCTGCTGCGGCGGTGAAGAGGTGGATCTTTGCCTTTGCCGTACAAAGGCGCATTTTTCCAGAAAAGGGGCGGACAGGATTCTGACTTTGGACCCGGTGGACATTGAGTTTTCCGATCTGACGGTGAAGCTTCAGACGGTCCTGACCTTCGCAGAGGGCGCAGGTTCTATAAAAATACAGAGATACATTCTCGAAATGAGTGATCCGGAGGCGGATGTAACAATTGACGAGTATATGGTAGGCTGTTATGGAACTACGGAATACCCGGAGGATATGTCAAGCCTGACATTTTGTGCAGTAAAAGGTGAGGAAAAAAAGGAACTTGCCTATGAATATAAGTGCCGCGAGGTCTCTCTTATGGATGCGGAGCGTGTAAGCTGCAAGCTGCCGCCTGTCAGGACTCTGGTATCTCTGACCTGTGAGGGAAGAGAAAAGAAAGGTTACTTTAAGGAAGGCTATGCTTTCAGCCCTATGTTTACTCTTGGATATACAGGAAAGCTGCGCGAAAAGGAGGTTTTTACCACATGGCTCAGTCTGGAAAGGGCAGATTAAATTACCGGTGTCCGTCCTGTTTTATGCGTGATCTGGATCTGGATATGTTCTATGATAAGGACAAAAAGGAATATTACTGTATACGGTGCCAGTATACCGGAACAGAGGAGGATGTGCTGGAAAAAAACCAAATGGCACGCTTCCGATATCGCCATATGATGAAAAGGTTTACAGAGTTTGAAAATTTTGCCGAGTAAATATGAATCCGGCTGCCATATCCCGGGAGGTATTACTTTCCGGGACATGGAGGCGTTTAGCCCTGTTCATGGAAAAACATAATGGCTTCGAGGTACGGAATGGAAGAATGGATAAAAGGTATGGATTTATCGACTCTTTTGGAGGTAGAACGCTGTGGGGGAAAATTCTATGACCGGGGAATCAGAGGAGATGCCATGAAAATTCTGAAGGAATATGGCATGAATCTGCTGAGACTTCGTCTGTGGAACGATCCTTTTGCAGAGGACGGCAGTCCCTACGGAGCCGGTGGCAATGATATAGAAACGACGCTGGCTCTTGCAAAAAGAGCAAAGGGCCTGGGGATTCCCTGGCTTTTGGATTTTCATTATAGTGATTTCTGGGCAGATCCCGGTAAGCAGATCCTCCCCAAGGCATGGAGGGGAATGGACGCGGATGATCTGGCGCAGGCTGTTTATGACTTTACGGCGCGGGTGTTAAAACGGTGTAAGGATGAAGACGTGCTGCCCCGGATGGCGGCAGTGGGAAATGAGATTTCCAGGGGGCTTCTGTGGCCTTATGGAAAGGCGCCTGCGTATGAAAATATTGCCAGGTTTGTATGCGCGGGGATCCGTGCTGTCAGGGAAACAGCCCCTGAGACAGCCGTGATGCTTCATCTGGACAACGGCGGAAATAATGAATTGTACCGCGCCTGGTTTGATGCTTATTTTAAAAACAACGGAGATGATTTTGAATATATCGGGCTGTCCTACTATCCCTTCTGGCACGGAACCCTGGAAATGCTGCGGGAAAATATGAATGACATTGCTCTTCGTTATCACAAAAAGCTGATTGTTGCGGAGGTCTCCATGGGTTATACTATGGAGGATTACAAAAGCTACGAGGCGCTTTCGGATAAACAGCGAAAGGGCATGGCTACGAAGAAATCTCTGGTGGAGCGCATCGCTTATTCGATGACAAAGGAAGGACAGGCGGGATTTATGAAGGATATCCTTGAACTGATCCGACAGGTCCCGGAGGGGTTGGGAAAGGGATTTATCTACTGGGAGCCCGCCTGGATACCGGTTCCGGGAAGCGGCTGGGCGACAGAGGAAGCCTGCGCTTATATCGGAGAGGAAGGCCCCGGGGGAAACGAGTGGGCAAATCAGGCTTTGTTTGATTATGACGGAAACGCATTGCCTGCATTGGCGGTGATCAGGGATTACCAGCCCTGATAAGAAAAGGAAAAGGAGCGGCTATGAGTATACAGTCAGGACGTGGAGGCGTCGTCTGGAAAACGCCGGATATTACGGCGGACGGATTAAAAATGTTCGCCTGCATAACGATGCTGATTCAGGACATAGGCATTGTGATCGTAGAAAGAGGGCTGATTCATCTTGAGCAGTATACTCAGGCGGAATTGTCTGAGGCGATGGCGGCTGATTCACATTTGATGATGCTGGCCGGGATCGGTTCCATTATGCAGCTTATTGGCGGCCTGGCTGTTCCGGTTTTTGTTTTTTTGCTGGTGGAAGGCTTTTTAAATACCTCCAGCTATAAAAGATACCTTATGCGGATCGTGCTCTGCGCATTGGTCAGCGAGTTGCCATACGACATGGCGGTAAATGGAAAACTGGCAGACTGGTCCGGCCAGAATGGACTGGTATCCATGGCGGTCAGTCTTCTGATGCTTTATTTTCTGGAAATGCTGAAGGAAAAGAAAGGCTTGCAGTATGCTTTTGGAAAAGGCCTTATCGTTCTCTGCGCAGTTCTGTGGGTTTCTTTGCTCCGGGCGCAGTACGGACTATGTGTCGTCCTTCTGGCGGCGATATTTTACCTGCTTTATGCAAAACCCGTATGGAAGACGTTTCTGGGGATCCTTGTAAGCCTCCTTTATGTGACGGGCCCCCTTTCCTTTTATGGAATTTGGTGCTATACGGGAGAGCGGAAGGACCGTATTCCCAAATATGTCTATTATCTGTTTTATCCTCTGCACTTTCTGGTTCTGGCGCTGCTGAATCAGATACTCTGTAAATAGAGCATGATTTGTTAATCACGAATCGAATTCTGTACAAATAAAGTCGTATTGAATTCTGTACAAATAAAGTCTTGACAGAAAATACAGTTTATTTTATGATTTCATAAGAATGATCGGCTGATGACGGCTGGTCTCCTGAGAGGGAGTACTGGCCGTCTTTTTTTGGAAATTTTTGTTTACAAAAGCAAAGGGAGGATATTGCAGATGTCAAAGTGGGATGAGGTAGCGCTGGTACCGGAATTCTCCGAGCAGGGAGTGGACTGTTATCGTCTGGAAGGCGGAGACTATGTCAATGAATACTATATTGTCTCGGAAGCAGAGACAAGGAAGCTTCTGAATGTGCCGGAGGTTGTGGGATATGAGGTTTATCGCTGCCTGATCCAGTCCACTTCGCAGATGCTCTACTATTTTAAAGAAAAGAAGAGAGTGACTACCGCAAATATTCTGTCCATTTTAAGAGGAGCACTGAATTATCCTCTGGAGGAAAGCTGTTATCGTGAACACATAAGGGTGCATGACATCAGCTTTCTTTCCAGTGAGCGTGTTTTTGAAAAAAATGAGATTGCCGGACTGGAGATCAAATACAGCAAGCTGACGATGGTTCCGGACAGTACATTGCTGATCGGAGATATCATTGCCACAGGGGAGACGATGGTCCACTGTATGCGCTATGTGACGGATTTTTACCGTGAGCAGGGCGTTAAGCTTCGAAATATTATTATTTTTACCATAGGCGGGACAAAAGGGATCGACCTGCTGGAGCGTCTGACTGTGGAAATCCGAAAATTCTGGCCGGATTTTGAGGGATTCCTGGCGGTATATTACGAGGGTATCTTCAGTACCTACGAGGATAAGGGCGTTTCCGGAATCAATATTCCGGGCGTGGACTTTTATTGGAAGGGCGGTATTGTAGCTCCGGAATTCCGCAGGCAGACTCTTTCCATGCGCAATCCGCTGTTTGAAAAGTGCATTATTTATGACGGCGGGGCAAGGCGCTATGAAATTCATGAGCATGTGGAAGAAGTCCTGGACTTCTGGAGGGGCATTCTGGAACGGGCGGATCAGATCGATATGAAGGAGCTTTTGGATGAAAAGCTTGGATATGAGACGCCGGTAAGCTATGAAGAATGGATTCGTTATAATCATTATGGAAAAATCCGGGAATCCATGGCAAGATGGCTTTACAGGCAGGAACGCGGATATATCGAGGGCGTAAAAAACACTGCAATAAAAGAAATCGCTGAGGAGAGAATCGAGGAATTCAGCTCGGCTTTGCGAAAATACATGATCTGAGATACACGGAAGATGATGTACCAGAGGAGAGGAGAAGAAAAAAGTATGAAAAACACAAAAGAAAACAGGAAGGCGGATATTGATTATGCGGAATGCGCAGTGCCGGCAGAGAACCGCAGAAGTATTCTGACTATGTTCATGATCATGCTTGGCTTTACGTTTTTTTCGGCGAGCATGTGGGTAGGCCAGGAGCTGGCGGACGGCCTGGATTTCTGGGACTTTATCAAATCCCTCTTTTTAGGCGGGGCCATCCTGGGCGTATATACAGGACTCCTGGGCTACGTGGGTGCGGAGACGGGGCTGAGCATGGACCTTCTGGCGCAGAGGGCCTTTGGGAAAAAAGGCTCCTATGTTTCCTCCGCCATGATCAGCTTTACACAGATCGGCTGGTTTGGAGTGGGTATCGCCATGTTTGCCATTCCGGTATCAAAGGAATTACTGGGAGGAAGCACGGCCGCGCAGTGGCTTCTGGTGATCCTGGCGGGAGTGTGTATGACGGCGTCGGCATATTTCGGGATTAAATCTCTGACAGTGGTCAGCTATGTGGCAGTTCCGCTGGTAGCGGTCCTTGGTACGGTCGCGATGGTCATGGCGATAAAACGGGGGGAAGGCACGATCATCGATCAGTTTGCAGTATCCAGCGGTTCTCTGACTGTGATCGGGGGCGCTGGACTGGTGGTAGGCTCCTTCGTTTCCGGAGGAACTGCCACGCCGAATTTTACCCGCTTTGCAAAAAGCGGAAAATCGGGCGCCATTACTACGGTGATCGCCTTCTTTATCGGAAATTCGCTGATGTTTTTCTTTGGTGCGGTATCCTTTATCTTTGTGGGCGGAAATGATATATTTGAGGTGATGATCCGGCTGAATCTGTTTTACCTGGCGATTCTGGTTCTCGGGCTGAATATCTGGACGACCAATGATAATGCGCTTTATACTGCAGGACTGGGACTTTCGAATATTTTTCATCAGAAGAAAAAGCCCATGGTCCTTGTCGCGGGAGTGATCGGAACCGCATCGGCCATATGGCTGTACTATAATTTCTGCGGCTGGCTGAACGTTCTGAACTGTACGCTTCCTCCTACGGGCATCATCCTTATACTGGCTTATTTTATGCACAGGGAAGAATACCTTTCGGATCGCTTTGAAGTGAAAGAGGTAGACTGGTTTGCAGTAGCCGGCGTTATTCTTGGAGCTGTGGTCGCAAATGTTCTGCCATGGGGAATTGCGTCCCTGAATGGAATGGCGGTTGCCGCGATCTGCTATGTGATCGGACAGAAGCTGCGCTGAGTTTCGGGCGGAGGGACTATATATGGTAAATAATGCGGAGAAGGGTCGGAAGCATCCTTTTGATAAAAATGTGAAAAAATCCCTGGGATCTCAGATCGAGGATGAGCTGATGAAGTACATTCTTCAGGAGCCCGTCGAGCCGGGGCATAAAATACCAAATGAGTTTGAGCTTGCGGAAAAATTCGGCGTGGGAAGAAGCACCATCCGGGAAGCTGTCAAAGGGCTTGCCTCCCGGGGAATCCTTCAGGTTCGGAGAGGCTCCGGGACATACGTTGTTAAGAATAATTTGCTGGATGAGGATCCGTTGGGTCTGGGGAAGATCGAAGATAAATACAGGCTGGCTCTTGAGCTTTTTGATCTTCGGCTGATGATCGAGCCGGAGATCTCTGCCATGGCCTGCCAGAACGCCACGGAGAAGGATCTGGTAAAGCTGAAGGAGCTCTGCGAGGAGACGGAGAGACTGTATGTCAGCGGCTGCAGCCATATCAGCAAGGACATTGAATTCCATACGCATATTGCGCAGTGCAGTAAGAATCATGTGGCGGAAATCCTCATACCGGCGATCAATACGGAGGTTCTGACCTTTGCCACGCTTACGCACCGTCTGCTGATGGATGAAACCATACAGACACATCGCGCGATTACGGATGCCATATTGAAAAGGGATCCTGTGGGAGCTAAGGGAGCCATGAATATGCATCTTACCTATAACCGACAGACGCTTCTGAACATAATGGAGAAACAGGAAAAACAGTAAACATCTGATGTTTTGCTCCGAATGCGGACGATTTACTTTTGAATATGGACAATATGCACAAAATACAGCGGGATTTCTGAGACATATCCCGCTGTTTTTTTGTGCAAAAAGTGGAAACGGAAACAAATACGTCAGATGTATTGACGCAAAAAAAACAAGACAATATAATCGAATCAGAAGCACAGGCGACGGACGTGTGAATGCTCCGTTCACAGATGCGTAAAATGAGCTTTCAGGTATCGAACGGCGTTGTTTGTGGAAAGATACAGAATGATGGTTACGAAAATGAAAGGAGAGCACTAAAATGAAGACAATGGAAGAACGCTTTTATGAGTATGCAGTAGTTCCGGTAGTCGTACTGAAAAATGTGAAGGATGCCCTGCCGCTGGCGGAGGCTCTGATCAAAGGCGGTTTGCCATGTGCGGAGGTCACATTCCGGACTGAGGCGGCGGAGGAGTCCATCCGGCTCATGAGTGAAAAATATCCGGACATGCTGGTTGGCGCCGGTACGGTTCTTACGATCGATCAGGCAGATCGTGCAGTGGCTGCGGGGGCAAAATTCATCGTAAGCCCGGGCTTTGATCCGGAGATCGTGGATTATTGTCTGGAAAAAGAGATCCCGGTATTTCCGGGCTGTATTACGCCTTCCGAGGTAGCTCAGGCGGTGAAGCGTGGTATGAAGGTAGTAAAATTCTTCCCTGCGGAGCAGTTTGGCGGCGTTGCAACCATCAAGGCGCTTGCGGCTCCATATACCATGATGAAGTTTATGCCGACGGGCGGAGTCAGCGCGAAGAATTTAAAGGATTACCTGAGCTGCGACAAGATCCTTTGCTGCGGCGGAAGCTGGATGGTCAAGGGCGCTTTGATTGAGAACGGCGAATTTGATAAAATTTGTGAGCTGACTAAGGAAGCGGTTGCTCTTGCGGCCTCTATCCGTAAATAAGACATGGGAGGAAAAATCATGAATCTGAATTTAAGACCGGCAAATGAGTGCGCATTTGATGCGGTTTCGTTGGGAGAGATAATGTTAAGGCTTGACCCGGGCGAGGGCCGGATCCGCACGGCGAGAAGCTTCCGCGCATGGGAGGGCGGCGGAGAATATAATGTAGTCCGCGGCCTGAGGAGATGCTTCGGTATGAAGACTGCCGTGATCACCGCCTTTGCGGACAATGAAGTAGGTAAACTTATGGAGGATTTTATTCTTCAGGGCGGAGTGGATACCTCTCTGATCAAATGGGTGAAAACCGACGGAATCGGCAGGATCTGCCGCAATGGCCTGAACTTTACGGAGAGAGGCTTCGGCATCCGTGGCGCGGTGGGCTGCTCTGACAGAGCAAATACGGCGATTTCCAAGGCGACACCGGAGGATTTTGATTTTGAGCATATTTTTGGTGAGCTGGGCGTCCGATGGCTTCATACGGGCGGTATTTATGCCGCTTTATCCGAGCAGTCCTGTGAGACGGTCATTGCGGCGATCAAAACGGCCAAAAAATACGGAACCATCGTGTCCTACGATCTGAATTACCGTCCCTCCATGTGGAGCGCTATCGGCGGTCAGGAGAAGGCACAGGCTGTAAATAAAGAGATCGCAGAATATGTGGACGTTATGATCGGAAATGAGGAGGACTTCACCGCCTGCCTTGGCTTTGAGATCGAGGGAAATGATGCAAATCTGAAGGAATTAAATCTTGACGGCTATAAAAAGATGATCAATCATGCGGCGGAGGTATATCCGAATTTTAAGGCTGTGGCAACGACCCTGCGTGAGGTGAAAACCGCTACAGTCAACGACTGGAGCGCTATCTGCTGGGCTGACGGAGAGATCTATAAGGCCAGGGACTATAAGGGCCTTGAGATCATGGACCGCGTGGGCGGCGGCGACTCCTTCGCTTCCGGCCTGATCTATGGCCTGATGACCACCGGCGATGCAGAGAGAGCCGTAAATTACGGCGCTGCTCACGGAGCGCTGGCTATGACGACTCCCGGCGATACCACCATGGCTAGCAAAAAGGAAGTAGAGGCGATCATGGGCGGAGCAGGAGCCCGGGTTCAGAGATAAGAGAAAAACAGAAAAAGAATTCTCTGTGTGCTCCCCAATATAGAAGTGGGCGTGCGGCCGTAAAGAAACAGGTCTGTTCCCATAATATCTGTTTTGTCTTCGGAAAGCTGCGATGCGATCATATCCATACAGTAATTTCCAGAGTATTAATTTAATTACTCCGCATACTAGCATTGTAACATCAAAACAAAACCAAGGAGGAAAAAAATTATGTCTAACACAAACACTTCTAACAGAGCAGCTGTACCGGAAGCTAAAAGCGCATTAAACCGTTTCAAATTTGAGGTAGCAAACGAACTGGGTGTGCCCCTTAGCGATGGTTACAACGGCGACCTGACTTCCAGGCAGAACGGTAGCGTTGGGGGATATATGGTGAAAAAGATGATAGAGTCACAGGAGCGCCAGATGTCTCAGGGACAGGGCGGCCAGTACTGATAACTGAAAAACCGTATTTAAAACAAAAAATCCGCAGGTTCTGCATTTAATTAATTTTGCAGAATGAAATTGCAGACCCGGAAAACAGCGTTGCTTTATACATGCCAGTCAATGGTTATGAAGCAGCGCTGTTTTTCATTTACTCCGGCAGAATTAACAGCTGACCTGCATACAAAATATTTTATATCCAGGCAAGCTCCGATATCCTGCGATCATCAAAAAAATATATAAAATGTGAACCTCATATGAATTTTGTATATTTTATAAGATTATATTGCCAATCTTTTAGTGATTTGTTATAATATCAAAGAGTATAAATTTATTGTTAAAAAATTGTTAATGTATTGGTGGAAACGGAGCGGTGAATTATGAATTTAGGTATTATTGCACACAACAGCAAAAAAGTACTTATCGAAGATTTCTGCATTGCCTATAAGAATATTCTTGCCAAACATGAGGTATATGCGACTGGCACGACCGGCAGAAGAATTGAGGAGGTTACAAGCCTGCATGTGCATAAATTCCTGGCGGGCAGCATCGGCGGGGACAAACAGTTTATGGAAATGGTGGAGAGAGAGGATCTGGATATGGTGATTTTATTCTATAATCCGGTCATGATCGATCCGAAGGAGCCGGATATTTCAGCGATCGTAAAACGCTGTGATCAGTATAATATTCCGGTCGCTACAAATATTGCCACTGCGGAGCTTCTTATATTAGGACTGGCGCGCGGTGATCTGGATTGGAGATTAAATCTGAAATGAGAGTGATTGCGGGAAAGGCCAGGCGCCTGAATCTGAAAACGGTGCCCGGGATGGAAACGCGCCCGACTACGGACAGGATAAAGGAAACCCTGTTTAATATTCTGCAGCCCTATATGGCGGAATGTTCTTTTCTGGATCTGTTCAGCGGCAGCGGCGGTATCGGTATCGAGGCTTTGAGCCGGGGGGCGTCGCATGCGGTTTTTGTGGAAAAAAATCCTGAAGCGTGTGCCTGCATCAGGGATAATCTGTCATTCACCGGACTGGCAGATGATGCGAAGGTATTGAATATGGATGTGCTGCAGGCTCTGCGTTCCCTGGAAGGCAGGGAGCGGTTTCACTGCATTTTTATGGATCCCCCTTATGGGAGGGAGCTGGAGAAGCAGACGCTTGCATACCTGAAAGAGAGCAGCCTGCTCTGTGAGGATACGCTGCTGGTGGTGGAGGCTGCTCTTCATACTTCATTTGAATATGCGGAGGAAATGGGCTATCAGATCCTTCGTGAAAAAAAATATAAGACGAATAAGCACGTCTTTTTGCAAAGACGAATCTGAACAGCAGAAAGAGAGAAAAACACATGATAATTGCCGTATATCCGGGCAGCTTTGATCCGGCTACCTATGGACATTTGGATATTATTAAGCGCGCAAGCGTTTCCTTTGATAAGGTTATTGTTGGAGTTTTGCATAATTCTGCAAAAAGTCCGTTGTTTTCTGTGGAAGAACGTGTTAATATATTAAAAGAAGCGACAAAAGATATGTCAAATGTGATAATAAAATCCTTTGATGGTCTTTCTGTTAATTTTGCCAGAGAAAATAAGGCAAAGGTAATCGTACGCGGATTACGTGCAGTGACGGATTTTGAATATGAGCTTCAGATGGCACAGACGAATCGTGTGCTTGCGCCTGATATTGATACGGTGTTTCTGACCACGAGTCTGGAATATGCATATCTCAGTTCTACGATTATGAAGGAAGTCGCGAAATTCGGCGGGGATATTTCCAGGTTTGCTCCGCAGAAGATTGTAAAGGCTGTAAATTCCAAATTTTACGAAAAGATTAGTGAAAAGTAAGGAGAGTGCACTATGAGCAGCAGAATTGAACAGATCATCGACGAAATCGAAGAGTATGTGGACAGTTGTAAATATCAGCCGTTATCTACGACAAAAATCGTGGTAAATAAGGAAGAGATTGAGGAACTGCTGCGTGAGCTTCGGTTGAAAACACCGGATGAAATCAAACGCTATCAGAAGATCATCAGCAACAAGGATGCGATCCTTGAGGATGCACAGACGAAAGCAGACGGTATTATCGCTGATGCGCAGGCTAAAGCGCAGGAGCTGGTTACCCAGCATGAGATCATGCAGAAGGCTTATGCGCAGGCCAATGAAACCATCAATGCGGCGAATAAGCAGGCGCAGGAGCTTCTGGATTCGGCCACACAGGATGCAAACAGTATCCGTCTCAGCGCGATCACCTATACGGACGATATGATGGCGAATATCGGGTCTGTGCTGGATCAGACTCTGGAGGATGCGGGCGGTAAATATAAGAGCTTTATCGATTCTCTGCAGATCTGTCTGGATGTGGTAAATCAGAACCGTCAGGAGCTGGCGCCACAGACAGCACAGGCAGCTGCCATGTCTGGCGCCTATCATGAAGAAACCCCTGCAAAGGAGGATGATGATTCTCTGTTAGGCGGCATGGAAGAAAACTGATGCCAGCGCCGCTGTGAGGGAAGCATTGATCAGCTTTGCAGTCAGGTAGGGTTTTATAGAAAGATTTTCGTTCAAAACGCTTTTGGTCTGTGCAAAAATGCAGAGGCCTCCAAAGCTTGTAGCAACCATCGACAGCAGATATTTTGTATGAATGGGTATCGCCGCATCTGCTATCTGGTTCAGCCCTGTGGAGATTTCCAGCATACCCAGCAGGGAGCACCGTATGAGAGGCGGGACATCCAGAAAATGTCTGATGCATGCGGACACTAAAGTGAATAGGAGAATGTAACCGCCCAGCCGGGTGATCGTTTCAAAACTGTTCATAATAGAGACATCTATGAGCGTTCCCTGAGAACGGTATCGGGATGTCTCTTTTTTCGGGATATTTTTCGCTGCGGAAGCAGTATGGCCGTGAAACAGAGCGAAACGAAAAAACAGCATACACAGCAGATCGGAAATAATCAGGACCGATAATATTTTTTTCAGGCGAATTTGTCCGCCCAGGCAGATGTGGGCCAGGTATGTACTGATAAACGCGGGGCTGGCGTTATTACAGAAGGTCAGCAGATATTCAGCCTCCCTTTTGGAGATCCGGCCGTTGGCATACAGGTCGGACGCCGCCTTTGCTCCCATGGGGTAGCCGCACAGAAGCCCTAAAAGGAGGGCATAGGCGCCGGGGCTGGACAGACCGAAAAGGACGTGCCAGACGTTTTTCAGAGGAGAAAGAATCCGTTCGATCCCGTCCGTACCCATAAGCAGCCCCGTAAGTATTAAAAATGGCAATAGTGTGGGAAGCAGCGTATTCAGCCAGAGGCCGAGGCCCTGACGCGCTGCGGAAAGGCTTTCCGCAGGAAAGGCAAGCAAAAACAGGAATAACAGCAGGATTCCTGTAAAAAATAAAAAACGTTTCATAAAGATCCCGGGTTTTTTCTATAATGTATGGATCTGATTGGAAATATATGAATTCTGAATGGAGGTATCATAGATGCGAGTTTTAGAAAAATGCAAGCCGGAAAGGGTATTTTATTTTTTTGAAGAAATCTGCAGGATCCCTCACGGATCCGGTAATACCGGTGAGATCAGCGATTATCTGGTGGATTTTGCGAAATCCCGGAATTTGAAATACGTGCAGGATGAAATGGGAAACGTGGTTATTTATAAGCCTGCCGCAGAGGGCTATGAAAAGGCGCCCACAGTGATCCTGCAGGGACATATGGACATGGTGTGCGAAAAGAAACCGGAAAGCGCCCATGATTTTACAAAGGACGGGCTTAAGCTGAAGGTGGAGAATGGGCTCGTATCGGCTGACGGGACCACTCTGGGCGGAGACGACGGCATTGCGGTTGCCTATGGACTTGCTCTTTTAGATGACAGCGAATTAAAGCATCCGCCTTTGGAACTCTTGATCACTGTGGATGAGGAGATCGGCCTTTTAGGAGCGATGGGCTTTGACTGCAGCGTTTTGGAAGGCAAACGCCTGATTAATCTGGATTCCGAGGCTGAAGGCAGCATCTGGATCAGCTGTGCGGGAGGTTTAAGCGCCATCAGCCATATTCCGGTACAGAGAGCGGAGGCTTATGGAGAACGGCTTCAGATCAAAATATGCGGACTGAACGGCGGCCATTCCGGCGGCGAAATTGATAAAAATCGTGCAAATGCAAACATCCTTATGGGCCGTTTCCTTTACGGATTAAAGAAAAACGCGGGATATGAAATCATTTCCCTGGAGGGCGGTCAGAAGGATAATGCCATTACCAGAGAAAGTGTCTGTGAGATCATGGTCACAAAGGAAGAAGCTCCTGCCGTGAAGGCTTATGCCATAGATACAGAGAAGAAGCTCCGTGAAGAATACACTGGTTCTGACGAGGGTATCACCATCCGGGTGACAGAGCTGGGAGAGGGAAAAGCCAGGGCGCTTCATCCCACCAGCCGTGAAAAGGTATTGTTTTATCTGGTGCAGGTTCCATTTGGCATTCAGAAAATGAGCGGAACCATTCCGGGTCTTGTGGAGACTTCCACCAATCCGGGGATCTTAAAGCTGGGCGATGAAGAGCTCACCGTAAGCTCCAGTGTGCGAAGCTCCGTGGAGGCGGCAAGAGACGCCCTTTCCCTGAAGATCGAGTATCTGACGGAATTTCTGGGCGGCGAATATGAGGTGCAGGGCGCATATCCCGCATGGGAATACCGCAGGGATTCCCCTCTCCGGGATAAAATGTCGGCGGTTTATGAGGAAATGTACGGTGAAAAGCCGGATATTGTCGCTATTCACGCGGGACTGGAATGCGGCCTTTTCTATGAGAAGATCGATGATCTGGACTGCGTTTCCATTGGCCCGGATATGCATGATATTCACACCTCTGAGGAAACGCTGGATATCGCATCCACAGAGCGCGTATGGAATTATCTGGTGAAGGTTCTGGAAAATCTCAAAGAATGAATCGGAGTCGGCGAGACGCTGACCATGAAAAGCGCCGCAGGGGATTCTGCCCGGAGCGCCGGTATTATAACCGGCGCTCCGGGCTTCTTTTTTTGAAAGGCCAAAGCGGTCCGGGAAATATGGCTTATGGAAGAGCGGCAAAATGTCAAAGAGATGCGTGGAAAATCTTCCGGAATGAATTGGGAAGTTCCTTCATATAATTTATGAGGTATGGGAGGGAACCATGGAAAGACAAAGAATCCCAAGCCTGTTGTCAGCTATGGCATTATTTATCCTGATACCGGCGCTGCTGGGGATTATTCGTGAACGAAGCCGGGCATCCATCCTGACAGCTGGAGTCTATTACAGCGGCGCTTTCCGGGAGCAGAAGCTGCAGGCCTCTTTGTACTGGGAAATATCTGATAAGATACGCATGGGATATGGGATGGATGATATTGTGACTGCTACCATGCTGAACGGCAGGTTTGCACCGGATAAAATATCGATGGATGATGCGCCCTACCGGAAATACAAAAGCAGAGAATATGAAAGAATAAAGGAAAGCTACGGCGCAATCTGGAACGACCTGGAATTTTTTCCTCTGTCAGGTGACGGATTCGCCTATGAAAATACATTTCTGGCTCCCCGCACTTACGGAGGAGAACGTATGCACGAGGGTACGGACATTTTTGGAAAAAAGAATATTTCCGGCTATTATCCTGTGATCAGCATGACAGATGGGATTGTGGAAAAAATCGGATGGCTTCCTCTGGGCGGATACCGGATCGGCGTGCGGTCCCCCTGCGGCGGTTATTTTTATTATGCGCACCTGTCGGATTATATAAAGGATTTTCAGACGGGAGATCCTGTGCAGGCGGGCGATATCCTGGGCTTTATGGGGAATACCGGGTATGGCCCGCCCGGTACGAAAGGGAAATTTCCGGTTCATCTGCATCTGGGAATATACATATCCGCGCCGGAGAAGGAAGAACTCAGCGTAAATCCATACTGGATTTTAAAATGCATGGAGAAAAATAAAAGAAAGTATACATATTAGTGGAAAAATCACAGGAATATGTGTTATAATATTTCGATAATGGCTAACGGATATATCTTTTGCCATTATGCGGCAGTGCAAGGAGCGATGAACATGGAAATACAGTTATGGAGAAGCATTTTAGGTCCCTATGAACTGGCGGTCAGGGAACTGGTCGTAAAATTTGAACATATAATAGAAGAGCATAGGCAAAATGATCTGTATTCGCCTATAGAACAGGTGAACGGGCGTGTCAAAAGCGTCACCAGTATCCTGGAAAAAATGCAGCGCAAGCATATTTCCATGGAAAATCTGGAGGAAGAGGTGGAGGATATCGCCGGCGTGCGTATCATCTGCCAGTTTGAGGAGGATATTGATACGGTGGCAGCTATGATCCAGGGCCGTTCGGATATGGAAGTAAAAAGCGAAAAGAATTATTTGAAGCATATTAAGCAGAGCGGCTATCGAAGCTACCATCTGATCATATATTATACGGTGGAAACCATAAACGGGCCGAAAAAGCTGCAGGCGGAGATTCAGATACGGACCATGGCCATGAATTTCTGGGCCACCATCGAGCATTCCCTTCAGTATAAATATAAGGGCGATATGCCGCTGCATGTGGCAGAGCGTCTGAGCAAGGCTGCCGACGCCATCATCTCTCTGGATCATGAAATGTCGTCTGTGCGGAACGAGATCATGGATGCGCAGAATTCCTCGCAGCTTCAGTCAAATCTGGTGAAGGATATCCTGAGCAATATCGAGAACCTTTATAAGCTTTCCAATAAGAGGGAGGTTATGAAGATACAGGATGAATTTCTCAGGGTATTTAAGACAAAGGACCTTCAGCAGCTGGAACGTTTTCACAGACAGCTGGATATTATTGCGGAGGGCTACCGCGCCCAGTCTGTTATCAGCGGCTGATTCCGGAAACAGGGGTTATCTATGCTGACGAATAAAAAAGCAGTGATTTTCGATCTGGACGGCACTCTGGTGGATTCCATGTGGGTCTGGACCAGCATTGATATAGAATATCTGGGAAGCAGGAACTTTAAGGTTCCTGTGGAGATGCAGAGGGAGATTGAGGGAATGAGCTTTACGGAAGTGGCGGTCTATTTTAAGGACCGATTCGGGCTTCCGGAGTCCATTGATGAGATCAAAGGGACCTGGCAGAGAATGGCTATGGATAAATACAGCCATGAGGTACAGCTGAAACCAGGCGTGGCGCAGTTCCTTCCCTATCTGAAGGAACGGGGTATTCGAATGGGCGTGGCATCCAGCAATGCTCTGGAGCTGATCGAGGCTGTGCTGAAAAATCGCGGCGTCCGGGATTATTTCTCCTGTATCATTACCTCCTGTGAGGTGAATAAGGGGAAACCGGCTCCGGATGTATACCTGGCCGCGGCGGCCAGGCTGGAAACCGACCCTGCCGATTGTCTGGTGTTTGAGGATATTATTCCCGGAATCATGGCGGGAAAGAACGCGGGAATGGCCGTGTGTGCTGTTGCCGATACATACAGCAGACCTCAGGAGGATGAAAAAAGAGCGTGTGCCGATTATTTTATCCGTTCTTATGAGCAGGTGATGAACGGCAGCTATGAGGAAGGATAAATGGGTGGATTTTTACCGGTAACAAGAGGAGAGATGGAAAGCCTTGGCTGGGAACAGGCGGATTTTGTCTATGTGACAGGCGACGCCTATGTGGACCATTCTTCTTTTGGGATGGCCATCATCAGCCGTCTCCTTGAAAGCAGGGGGTACAGGGTCGCGGTGATCCCGCAGCCGGACTGGCGGAAGAAAGAGAGCATCCAGGTGTTTGGGGAACCGCGCCTGGGTTTTCTTGTTACAGCCGGCAATATGGACTCTATGGTAAATCATTATACCGCGGCAAAGAAACGCCGCCGGAAGGATTCCTATTCCCCCGGCGGCCAGACGGGACTGAGACCGGATATGGCCTCTGTGGTCTACGGCAATCTCATCCGTCAGACATATAAAACAGCGCCGATCATTCTGGGCGGCATTGAGGCCAGCCTTCGAAGAATGGCCCATTACGATTATTGGGGAAATAAGGTGCGCCGCAGTATTCTGCTGGATTCCGGAGCAGATCTGATCTCATACGGAATGGGAGAACGCTCCATTCTGGAGATCGCGGAAGGGCTGAACAGTGGAATCCCGGTGAAGGACCTGACTTATATTCGGGGAACCGTATATCACAGCAGGGACCTGAAAACAGTCTTTGATCCCGTGATTCTGCCCTCCTATGAGGTGGTAAAAACGGACAGGGAGGCTTATGCACGGAGCTTTGCCCTGCAGTATAAAAATACGGATCCCTTTACCGCAAGTCCGCTGGCGGAGGATTACGGAAGCCGGGGATATGTGATCCAGAATCCTCCTGCGAAGCCTTTAAGCCAGCAGGAAATGGATGATGTTTATGATCTGCCCTATATGGGAACCTGGCATACTATGTATGACGAAGCCGGGGGGATCCCGGCTCTGGAGGAGATGCGTTTCAGCATCACCAGTAACCGGGGATGCTTTGGGGGATGTAATTTTTGTGCCCTCACCTTTCATCAGGGGCGTATTTTGCAGACCCGCAGTCATGACTCCATCGTAAAAGAGGCGGTCCGCATGACGTCGGATCCCCTTTTTAAGGGATATATTCATGATGTGGGAGGCCCCACGGCGGATTTCCGGCATCCATCCTGTGAAAAACAGCTGACAAAGGGCGTGTGCAGGGACAGACAGTGCCTTTTCCCCGAACCCTGCGGCAATCTGAGGGTGGACCATTCCGATTATATTACCCTGCTTCGCAGGCTTCGGGAGATCCCGAAGGTAAAAAAGGTTTTTATACGGTCCGGGATCCGATTTGATTATGTGGCTGCGGACAGGGATCCTTCCTTTTTGCAGGAGCTTGTCAGATATCATATAAGCGGTCAGCTTCGGGTGGCGCCCGAGCACGTGTCCGATCAGGTCCTGAAATTTATGGGAAAGCCTTCTCACAGGGTTTATACGCAGTTTCTGGACGCCTTTTATAAGGAAAATGAAAAGACGGGAAAAAAGCAGTTTGCCCTGCCGTATTTTATGTCTTCCCATCCCGGATGTACCATGAAGGATGCCGTAAAGCTGGCGGAGTATGTGCGGGATCTGGGTTTTACGCCGGAGCAGGCGCAGGATTTTTATCCCACACCCTCCACCCTGTCAACCTGTATGTATTATACGGGGATTCACCCGTTGACAGGAGAAAAGGTCTATGTACCGAAAAGCGCTCATGAGAAGTCCATACAGCGCGCCCTGATACAGTATAAAAATCCTTCCAACCGGGCGCTGGTGCTGGAGGGGCTGAAAATGGCTGGCCGGATGGATCTGGTGGGGTACGGGCCAAAATGTCTGATACGTCCGGACAGGGATGCTGTTGAGACAAAAAATGGCCGCGGGTCTTCCGGAAGACCGGAGAAAACGCATTCCGGAAAAGCCCCGGGCCGCCAAAGCGAGGTGAAAACCCCTTTAAAGAAAAAGACCATACGAAACGTGCATAGGAAGAAAATGGGCGGATAAGGAGCTGTTACCGGTATGAAGCAGAAAAAAGTAAAAAAAGGCGAGTTTGGGTATTTTGCATCTGAAAAGAGACGGCAGCTGATCATCACCATAATTTTATTTGCAGTACCGCTGGCGATCTTTTTCAGCGCCTGGGCCTATCACGGCTCCCGGCTGACCATATGGACGGTGATCGTGGTGGTGGGCTGTCTGCCTGCCTGCAAATCCATGGTGAATCTTATTATGATACTGAAATGCCGTTCCATGGATGAAAAGCTCTATGAGGATATTCACGGGCACAGCGGAGAACTGACCATGGCTTATGAAATGTATATGACCTTCTATGAAAAAAGCGCATATATTGACGCCTTCGCCATCTGCGGCAATCAGGTGGTGGGCTACAGCAGCGATCCGAGGATCGATGCGGAATACATGGCGCAGGAGGCCCAGAAGCTGGTCCGCAAAAACGGTTATAAGGTGACCGTAAAGATTATGAAGGACCTGCGGCTCTATCTGGAAAGACTGGATTCCATGAATGAGCACAGGAAATCCCTGGAGGAAGGGATCAGATTTGTGCCGGACGAGCGTTATCCGGAGCTTACGAGAAATGATCTGATCCGTCACACACTGCTTGCCCTTTGTCTGTAGGAGCGATCATGAGACAGTTTATCATAAAAGAAAATCAGGCGGGCCAGCGGTTTGACAAGTACCTGGCCAGACTTATGAAGGAGGCCCCTAAGAGCTTCTTTTACAAAATGCTTCGAAAGAAAAACATCACGCTCAACGGAAAAAAGGCCGCAGGCAGTGAAATCCTGCGCCTGGGAGACGAGGTGAAGCTTTTCTTAAGCGAGGAAACGTTTTTAAAATTCAGCGGCAGAGAGGCAGTCAGGGCAGCGCGCTGTAAACTGGATATTATTTATGAGGACAGTGATATCCTGCTTATTAATAAGCCCGCTGGAATGCTGTCCCAGCCCTCGGACTGCTCCGAGCCCTCCCTGGTGGAATTTCTTACCGGTTATCTTTTGGATACGGGAGCGGTTACGGAGGAATCCCTGGCCACCTTTAAACCGGCTGTATGCAACCGCCTGGACCGGAATACCAGCGGGATTGTGGCGGCAGGCAAAAGTCTCCGCGGACTTCAGCAGCTGTCCCGTATGTTCCGCGACCGGACTGTTCACAAGGATTACCTTTGTCTGGTGAAGGGCGTCATAAAGGAGAAAAAAAATGTAAAAGGCTATTTACATAAAGACTGCAAATGTAATAAAGTAGTAGTGTATCCGGAGCGCACTGAGGACGGCCTTCCCATAGAGACGGAGTATACTCCCCTGGGGGACAATGGCAGAGCGACGCTTTTGCGGGTGCGGCTGGTGACGGGCAGGCCCCATCAGATCCGGGCCCATCTGGCGGGCCTCGGACATCCCATAGCGGGAGATACAAAATACGGACAGAAAGCATGGAATCATAAATATCTGGAAGGATATGGACTGAAACATCAGCTTCTTCACGCATACAGACTGGAATTTCCTGATCTTGAGGGGGATCTGGAAAGGCTCTCGGGAACTGTGCATCTTGCCGCGGTACCGGAGATATTTTATAAAATAATAAAAAAGGAACATTTAGAGGAGAGTTATAATGAAAATCTGGAAAGAGATATGGGATTATGTAAAAATGATCATTTTTGTGGTGGTAGTGGTTCTGGTGGTGAATAATGTGGTTCTGATCAATGCGAAAATCCCTTCCGAATCAATGGAGAAAACCATCATGACCGGGGACCGTATTTTTGGTTTCCGCATGGCCTATGGGATCAATTTTGATTTCTTTGGGAAGCATATTTCAAAAAAGACAAAGGACCCCGAGCGGTTTGACATTATAATTTTCAAGTATCCGGATGATGAGAGTCAGCTTTTTATCAAGCGTCTGATCGGCCTGCCGGGGGAGACCGTGGAGATAAAAGGCGGCAAGGTCTATATCAACGGCTCGGATGAGCCTCTGGACGACAGCTTTGTGCCGGAACAGCCGAATGACCTGGATTTCGGGCCCTATGAGGTGCCGGAGGACTGTTATTTTATGCTGGGGGATAACCGGAATCATTCTAAGGATTCCAGATACTGGCAGAATACCTTCGTGACCTTTGATGAGATCGTGGGAAAGGCGATTATACGCTACTTCCCGTCCATTAAGCTATTAAAATAAGGACAGGAGCAGATGCTATGGCGACCTGGAAAAGCAGGGGCCTTCGCGGCTCCACTCTGGAGGAGCTGGTCAACCGGACAAACGAGCAGTATCGCGAGAAGGGGCTGGCTCTCATCCAGAAAATCCCCACACCGATCACCCCGGTCAAAATGGATAAGGAAAGCCGCCATATAACGCTGGCATACTTTGAACAGCAGAGCACAGTGGATTATATCGGGGCGGTTCAGGGAATACCGGTATGCTTTGACGCAAAAGAATGCAGCACCAATACCTTTCCGCTGCAGAATATTCACCCGCATCAGGTGAAATTTATGGAGCAGTTTGAGAAGCAGGGCGGTGTGGCGTTCTTTTTGATTTTTTACAGCTCGGAGGACGTTTTTTATTATCTGCCGCTTCGTTGTCTGCTGACCTTCTGGCGGAGGATGGAGGAGGGCGGCAGAAAAAGCTTCCGAAGGGAAGAGCTTCCGGAGGACTATTACCTTTCCGGAAAAAACGGCGTTCTCGTGCCATATCTTGAAGGAATCCAGAAGGATTTAAAGGAGCGGGATTGACAATTCCCCATACATATACTATAATCATGCTTGTTTCGCTTGATAGCATGGCAGCGCGCTAAAGCGAAGCTCGAATATTTCAGCGGGAGGTTGCAGTATGCAGCGTATTTTTCATACGCCGGAGGGTGTACGGGATATTTACAATGAAGAATGCGGCCAGAAACGGGCTCTGCAGGAAAAGATACGCAGAGTATTCCGGAGCTATGGCTATCAGGATATAGAAACGCCTACGTTTGAGTATTTTGAAGTGTTCAGCAATGAGGTGGGTACCATTCCCTCCGGGGATCTGTATAAGTTTTTTGACAGGGAGGGGAACACCCTTGTACTGCGGCCGGATTTTACGCCATCGGTCTCCAGAGCGTGTGCGGCCTATTTCTCTCCGGATGAGGAGGCGGTAAGCCTGTCCTATACGGGAAACACATTTATCAACAGCTCGGGCCTGCGGGGAAGGATGAAGGAAAATACCCAGATGGGCGTGGAACGGTTCGGGGATCCTTCTGCGGACGCGGATGCGGAGCTCCTTGCCATGACCGTGGAATGTCTGCTTGCTGCCGGACTCAGGGAGTTTCAGGTGAGCGTCGGTCAGGTGGATTATTTTAAATCCCTTCTGGAGGAGGCGGGGCTGGATGAAGAGTCTGAGGAACAGCTTCGCTCACTGATCTCCCAGAAGAATTATTTCGGCGTGGAAAATCTGGTGGCGGAGAAGAAGCTTAAGGAGCATCTGGGCGTGGTATTCCAGGAGCTGCCCCATCTGTTTGGTTCCTTTGACATTTTAAATAAGGCCGCTTCCTTGACGGATAATGCGGACGCTCTGAAGGCTGTGGAGCGCCTGAAGGAGATCTACCGGATCCTGGAAATTTACGGATATGAGAAGTACATCTGCTTTGATTTCGGTATGCTGAGCAAATACCGGTATTATACGGGAATTATCTTCCAGGCTTATACTTACGGGACCGGCGAGCCGCTGGTAAAGGGCGGACGTTATAATGAATTAATGAAGCATTTCGGCAAGCCGGCTGCGGCCATCGGCTTTGCCATTGTGGTGGACAGCCTTCTTCTGGCGCTTTCCAGACAGAAGCTTCAGAATCCTCTTTCTGATGACGTGCAGGTTCTCACCTATGATCAGGAGAGCCGGGAAGAGGCCATCCGCAGGGCGCAGAAGCTGCGCCGGGAGGGCGTGTGCGTTTCCTTAAGGCAAAAGAAGGGGGCGGAAATATGAGATATCTGACTTTTGCGCTGACGAAGGGCCGCCTTGCGGAAAAGACGCTGGATATGTTTGAAAAGATCGGGATCACCTGTGAGGAGATGCGGGAGAAAAATTCCCGTAAGCTGATCTTTGTCAATGAAGAGCTGAAGCTTAAATTTTTTCTGGCCAAGGGGCCGGATGTACCCACCTATGTGGAATACGGCGCCGCGGATATCGGTGTGGCGGGAAAGGACACCATTCTCGAGGAGGGCCGCAAATTATATGAGGTGATGGACCTGGGCTTCGGAGCCTGCAGGATGTGTGTCTGCGGACCGGAGAGCGTTGAAAAGGTTCTTTCCAATAATCAGCTGATCCGGGTGGCAACCAAATATCCTAATATCACCAGAGATTATTTCTATAATAAAAAGCACCGGACCGTGGAGATCATCAAGCTGAACGGATCCATCGAGCTGGCGCCCATCGTGGGGCTGTCAGAGGTGATCGTGGATATCGTGGAGACCGGAAGCACTCTCAAGGAGAACGGCCTGAAGGTCTTAGAGGAGGTCTGCCCCCTTTCCGCCCGTATGGTGGTAAATCAGATCAGCATGAAAATGGAGGATGAGCGTATCCGGCGGCTGATCAGTGAGCTTAAAAATGTTTTGAATCAGTAAAAAGAAGGGAATCGAAATATGCGTACAGTGACGCTTACAAAAGAATCCACAAGGGATATTCTGGAGAATCTGCTGAGGAGAAGCCCCGATCAATATGGAAAGTATGAGGCTGCTGTGGCAGAGATCCTTAAAAAAGTAAAAGCAGAGGGCGATGCCGCGCTTTTTTCCTATACAAAGGAGTTTGATAAAACAGAGATCACAGCGAAAACCATCCGCGTGACAGATGAGGAGATCCGTGAAGCCTATAACCTTGTGGATCCGGCTCTCATCGATGTGATCCGTAAGGCTTTAAGGAATATTACGGCTTTTCACGAAAAGCAGCGGCAGAACAGCTGGTTTACCAGCACGGAGGAGGGAACCCTTCTGGGACAGAAGGTGACGCCTCTTGCGCGTGTGGGCATCTATGTACCCGGAGGTAAGGCGGCATACCCTTCCTCTGTATTGATGAATATTGTCCCAGCCAGGGTGGCGGGTGTGCCGGAAATCGTAATGACCACGCCTCCGGGAAAGAATGGAAAGGTGAATCCCGCTACGCTGGTAGCGGCGAAGGAGGCCGGGATTGAGGAAATTTATAAGGTGGGAGGCGCCCAGGCCATCGGCGCGCTGGCATATGGGACGGAGAGCATCAAAAAGGTGGACAAGATCGCCGGGCCCGGAAATATCTTTGTGGCTCTGGCAAAAAAGGCGGTTTACGGGCATGTGGGCATCGATTCCATCGCCGGGCCCAGCGAGATCCTGGTTTTGGCAGATGATACCGCCAATCCCCGTTATGTGGCTGCAGATCTTCTTTCACAGGCAGAGCATGACGAGCTGGCCTCCGCCATTTTGATCACCACAAGCCGTGAGCTGGCAGAAAAGGTGGATGCTGAGGTGGAGGGCTTTGTGGAGACGCTTTCCAGAAAGGATATTATTCAGAAATCCCTGGATAACTTTGGGTATATTCTGATCGCGGATTCCATGGATGACGCTATTGATACGGCCAACGCCATCGCGTCCGAGCATATGGAGATCGTAACCGATAATCCTTTTGAGGTGATGATGAAGGTAAAAAATGCAGGGGCTATTTTTATCGGAGAGTACAGCTCGGAGCCTCTGGGAGATTATTTTGCAGGTCCGAATCATATCCTTCCCACAAATGGGACCGCCAGGTTTTTTTCTCCTCTTTCCGTAGATGATTTCGTAAAGAAATCCAGCCTTGTCTATTATTCCAGAGAGGCGCTTAAGGGAATTCATAAGGATATTATACAGTTTGCCACATCGGAACAGCTGACAGCACACGCAAATTCCATCGCCGTGCGTTTTGAAGATGAGGAGTGACAGGAGGCATTATGGTAAGAGAAGCATCCGTGGAGCGGAACACAAAGGAAACAGAAATAAAATGTAAGCTGACTTTGGACGGAGCGGGCTGTTCAGATATAGCCACCGGCGTGGGCTTTTTTGATCACATGCTGGACGGCTTTACAAGACATGGCCTTTTTGATCTCTTCGTGAGAGTGCACGGGGATCTTCAGGTGGATGATCACCATACCATCGAGGATACGGGAATTGTCCTGGGAACGGCCATTCGTCAGGCAGTGGGAGATAAGAAGGGAATCCGCCGGTACGGAAGCTGTATCCTTCCCATGGACGAGTCCCTGGTGCTCTGCGCCGTGGATCTTTCCGGAAGGCCCTATCTCGCATGGGAGGGGACCTTTACCAGTGAAAGGATCGGGGATATGTCCTCCGAAATGGTTAAGGAGTTTTTTTATGCGATCTCCTATACCTGCGGTATGAATCTTCATATGAAGGTTCTCTCAGGTGGAAACAATCATCATATGGCGGAGGCCATGTTTAAGAGCTTCGCGAAGGCTTTGGATCAGGCGGTGTCCCTGGATCCCAGAATTACGGATGTGCTCTCCACCAAGGGCAGTCTTTCATAGGAGAATCGGTCATGTCAAAGAAATTAATCATTCCCTGTCTGTATCTGCAGTCCGGGAAGGCGGTAAGCGGCTTCGGACAGCGAAATCTGCTGGGCGACGGGGACGCGGAGGCACTGGCAAAAAAATACGGTGATAATGGAGCGGATGAGCTGCTGGTATTTGATTTTTCTTCCGGGGACGAGGAGCATGAAATCGCCATTGGAAAGATCAGGGATATCTGTGCGGCAGCGGAGATACCGATTATGGCAGCCGGAAACATTAACCGTATGGAGGATGTGAAAAAGCTGCTTTATGCGGGCTGTGCAAAAGCGGTTCTGAATTTTTCCAAGGAGAGCAATGTCGCTCTTCTTGAGGAGGCTTCCAGACGCTTCGGAAAGGAAAAGCTGGCGGTATGTGTTTCCTCTTTTGCTGAGTTTCGTGATCACAGGGAGCTTCTGGAAGAGTATGCGGATATGGTTCTGGCGCTGGATACAGTGCAGGATGATATCGCAGCAATTTCGGATATACCGGTGATCCTTCATGGGGAGGTCGGCGATGAAACAATGCTGATGAACCTTCTGAAAAGCGATGCCTTAAGGGGAGTGACCGGCGGATATGTAAGTTCACTGGAGCTGAATCTCACTGAATTTAAGAATACCTGCAAAAAGGCCGGCATTCCCGTAAATATATATGAAAGCGCCATTGCGTGGTCCGATTTTAAGCTGAACAGCGACGGTATGATCCCTGTGGTAGTTCAGGACTATCGGACAGATGAGGTATTGATGGTAGCGTATATGAATGAACAGGCATTTAACACGACCCTTGCCATCGGAAAAATGACCTACTGGAGCCGCAGCCGCAATGAACTGTGGACGAAGGGGCTCACCTCCGGCCATGTGCAGTACGTGAAGGCTTTGACTCTGGACTGTGATAATGATACGATCCTGGCAAAGGTGGCTCAGGTGGGGCCTGCCTGCCATACGGGAAACCGGAGCTGCTTTTTTAAGCCGCTGGTGAAAAAGGAATATGATGACACAAATCCTCTCCGCGTGTTTCAGGAAGTGTATGATACGATTCTGGACCGTAAGGCGCATCCAAGGGAAGGCTCCTATACCAATTATCTTTTTGACAAGGGAATCGATAAGATCCTGAAAAAGGTTGGTGAGGAGTGCACAGAGATCGTGATAGCCGCCAAAAATCCGGATAAAGAGGAGATCAAGTATGAGATTTCCGATTTTCTGTATCACGTGATGGTCCTGATGGCGGAAAAAGGCGTTACCTGGGAGGACATCACAGGGGAGCTGGCAAGAAGATAGAAAGATAGATGACAACAGAAAGAGAAGGCGCCGCCAGTGGATATCCGGCCGGAACTGTCAGGGGGGCGCCTTTTTGCAGGTGTTATTTTTCTTCTGTAGCAGGATGGATATGGTTTTTAAT
Organism: uncultured Blautia sp.; assembly: GCA_964528895.1. GTDB lineage: Bacteria > Bacillota > Clostridia > Lachnospirales > Lachnospiraceae > Blautia_A. Next base: position 76,344 of record CAZGTY010000003.1, read on the forward strand.
GGCTGTGAAGCTCTCGGCGCTGATGACGTGTTCGATGCGGCAGGCATCCTGAGCCGCGATATCCGGATTCACGCCCAGATAGGTCAGCCATTTGGTCAGGAATTCATGGCGCTCGTAAATACTTTCCGCTACCTGTCGGCCAGCCTCCGTCAATGTAATATAGCCTTCCGGAGACACTTTGATGTGCTCGCTCTGGCGGAGTTTTTTCATGGCAACGGATACGCTGGGCTTTTTAAAATCCATCTCCTCGGCAATATCTACGGAACGTACCACCGGTTTCTTCCTGCTTAATATCAAAATGGTTTCCAGATAGTCTTCAGCTGATTGATTTGAATGCATACAATATCACCCCAAATACTTATAGTTTATATTTTAAAGACAAGGATTGCGGGAGCACACAGTGCGGAGCGATCCGGTATAAAAGGGGGCAAAATACCTTTTGACCCTAACATCTTTTAAAAGTATATCACAGATAAATTCGAACGGCAAATAAAAAAATTCTAAAGAGGTTTTCGAGTTACTGTCAAACTCGTTTGTTAATCTATTGACATTTCAGGTCAAAAATGTGATAATGGTTAGAGCTTAATATGGATTAACATTTATATTATATTATTTAAGAAAAGAGGTTAATGTAATATGTCAGAACTTGATTTAACGAAGTATGGTATTACCGGCACTACAGAAATCGTGCACAATCCTTCTTATGAGCTGCTCTTTGAGGAGGAGACAAAACCGGAGCTGACCGGCTTTGACAAAGGCCAGGTAAGTGAGCTTGGCGCAGTTAACGTTATGACCGGTGTGTATACCGGACGTTCCCCTAAAGACAAATATATCGTTATGGATGAAAACTCCAGGGATACCGTCTGGTGGACAAGTGATGAATACAAGAATGACAATCATCCGATGACAGAGGAAACCTGGGCTGTAGTAAAGGATATTGCAAAGAAAGAGCTCTGCAATAAGAGACTGTTTGTAGTAGATGCGTTCTGCGGAGCAAACAAAGACACCCGCATGGCAATCCGCTTTATCGTTGAAGTGGCCTGGCAGGCACATTTCATTAAGAATATGTTCATCGTTCCTACTGAGGATGAGCTTAAGGATTTTAAGCCGGATTTCGTTGTTTACAATGC